>JABGTJ010000050.1 GCA_018691345.1 Methanobacteriota archaeon | reverse complement strand
TGCCAGTCGAAACTCGAGTTCAAAGCGTTAAACTTCGGCGTTGAATGGCCAGATTTCCAAGCGATTACATTGGGACAAGAAGAATGATTTTGGCTTCTTTTTTTCTTCGATTTCAAGAGGCATCTTGATGAACCACCCGCGCAGGGACAGACACATGGATGTAACAATTCTACTCGGGTCCTCATCGGACATGCCAGTTGCCGAAAAATGCACGAAGATTCTCGAACACTTCAATGTCAGTTATCAGTTGAGAGTGGCAAGTGCACACCGTTCTCCTCAATTTGTTGAACAAATTATTCACGATGCAGAGAACGATGGATGCCAACTTTTCATCGCAATGGCAGGTCTAGCAGCTGCGCTTCCCGGTGCAGTCGCAGCTCTCACTACAAAGCCAGTTATTGGTGTCCCATGTGGTGGCAGGGTTCCTTTTGATTCATTACTTTCAATCGTTCAGTTGCCCCCAGGTGTACCTGCTGCAACCGTAGGTGTTGACCGTGGTGATAATGCAGGTTACTTGGCAACTCAGATTTTGGCACTCAAAAACCCAGAGTATGCAGCCGCTCTTAAGCAAAATAAACTCGACCAAGTCGAGAGAGTAAAGGCCCAAGACCGTGAGGTCAACGGGGGCGCTTGAGATGTTTGATTCCAATGAATTCATTCAAGAATCCATTGAATCACTAAAATCCACAATTGATGATGTTGCAATTATTGCTTGCTCTGGCGGCGTTGATTCGACCGTAGCTGCCGTGATTGCCAGTCAAGCTGTTGGAGAACTGTTGCACTGTGTCTATGTGGATACTGGATTCATGCGCAAGGGTGAGACCGAAGAGATTGAAGCACTTCTTGCCGCTCAAGGCATAGAGAATCTCGTGACCGTCAAGGCAGCAGACCGTTATTTTGAGGCACTCAAGGACGTAACTGAACCTGAACAAAAAAGGAAAGTCATTGGTGAACTTTTCATTCGAATTTTTGAGGACGAACAGAAAAAGTGCGGTGCTAAGTATCTTGTTCAGGGAACAATTGCACCAGACTGGATTGAATCCGGTGGTGGCGTTCGTGACACCATTAAATCCCATCACAACGTTGGTGGGCTTCCTGAGGATATGACGCTCACTGTCGTAGAGCCTTTGCGTGATTTGTACAAGGACGAAGTTCGTGAATTGGCTCGCACGCTCAAGATCAATGTTGCAGAACGCCAACCGTTCCCGGGACCCGGACTTGCAGTCCGTACGCTCGGTGAATTAACGCCTGAGCGTGTTGCTGTCGTTCGTGAAGCTTGCGCAATTGTCGAAGAAGAGTTTGAACGAGCAGCAGAAGCCGGAGAGATGGAAATCCCTTGGCAGTACTTTGCTGCATTGCTCCCCGTCCGAAGCGTTGGCGTCCATGGTGATGTTCGTGCTTACGGCGAAACGATTGTGGTTCGAGCAGTCCAATCAATGGACGGTATGTCCGCACGGTATTCTGAGATTCCACACCATATTTTGCAGAAAATCAGTACTCGGATTACCAACACCGTAAAGGGTGCAGCAAACAGAGTGGTGTATGACATTACTCACAAGCCACCGGGCACAATCGAGTGGGAATGACATTCGGAATGTTGTATTTTACGCCGATTGAGGGGTTCGAACCCTCGACCTTGGGATTAACAGTCCCACGCTCCACCAGCTAAGCTAAATCGGCATCGTTGGCGAACCGCCTCCCCTTTATGACGGCTTCTATTGTTTAGACTCGTCTACGGTCGTGATGAGTCGTGAGAACGAAGCCCCTCTTTGGCTGCTGATGCGAAGTGCGTTGGCGAGTTTAGCAAGGTGCTCAGAGCTGAGTGCCTCTTCATGGTGGACGGTCATCCACGTTTCTCCGACAGCAATGGTCGCATTCTTAACTGAATGAAGAACAAAACCGACGGTGTGTATTATTTCATCCTCCATGGAGAAACGTCCTGCCCCCAGTTCACGTGCAACCTCTGCCAGTGCCATTGCATCGATTGACTCAACATATCCAGACCGACTGGATGTTAACTGCGTGCGGTGGTTCGCTTGCGGTACAACGCTTTGTGGATTGGTCGCTAATTTTTGAGCAACGGAACTGCTCGTGCCTTGCTGAACGCACATTTCGACAAATATCTCCAATGCTCGACCGTTATCAAGGACTTGAGCAATCTTTCTTTTTCCGTCTTCGAGGGTCTCAGCTTTGCCAGTGAGGTACAGTAATTGGCCACCTTGAAGCATCACCAATTCGCGTGTATCCTTCGAACCTTGACCTTGGAGTACGAATATACTCCCTGTGACCTCCAAGGCGTTCCCAATATGCGTCCCAATCGGCTCGTTCATATCGGTGACTTGAGCAACAGTCTTGATCCCAAGACTGATTGCCGTACGGACCATTGATTCTGCAAGTTGGACAGCATCATGCTCCGTTTTCATGAAAGCTGCTTGACCGCATTTGACATCAAGAACCAGTGCATTCAAACCTTCAGCCGCCTTTTTAGAAACGATTGATGCGGTAATGAGTGGGATGCTGTCAACGGTATCCGTTACATCCCGAATTGCATAGAGAAGACCATCTGCTGGAGCGATTGAATCGTTTTGTGCTGCAATACAACATCCAACTTTCTCTACCGCTTTCGACATTTTTTCTGGCGATAGGTTACAATTGAATCCAGGTATGGATTCGAGTTTGTCAATTGTCCCACCTGTGTGGCCTAGTCCACGTCCGGCGAGCATTGGGACGCGAACTCCACATGCAGCAAGAGCGGGTGCAAGAATGAGTGACATTTTGTCGCCAACTCCACCTGTGCTGTGTTTGTCGCATACATTTGAATCACCTTGCCACGACAGTACTGCTCCGGAATTCATCATTCCAGCAGTGAGAGCAGTCGTTTCTTCAACTGAAATGCCATTTGAATGTACACTTTTCAACCACTCTTCAATGAGTGAGACGGGAATGGACCGCTGTGCGACTCCATCAATGAATGCGTTCAAATCTCCAAGATCCATTTTCTGGCCGCTGCGTACAGCTTCGCACATTCGCTGAACGAGTGTATTGCTCATGCCGTTCACTTCTCTTTCGCAAGACCAATTTCAACGAGACGTTGATGGAGATAATCGCCAGCAGTAATGGCTTGATAGTTGACCTTTCTACCGGTCATTTCAACGAATTCTTGTCGAGGAGTAAGGTCAATTTCATTTCGTGGATGAACAAACATCGGCATTGAGAAACGTCGTTCACCTGAGTTTTGAGGATTTACTACTCGGTGCGTTGTTGATTTGAATAATCCATTGGTCAAGTTTTGGAGCATGTCTCCAGAGTCGACAATAATATGACTCGCATCTCCTTCAACTTGAATCCAACTGCCATCGTGGTCCATGACTTCAAGGCCATCTGCTGTAGCGGTTACCAAGAGCGTGATGAAATTGATATCTTCGTGAGCAGCAGAGCGTACGGCACCTTTAGGGACATCATCACCAAGTGGCGGGTAGTGTATGATCCGCATGATTGTGTTTCCATCTTCTGCCATTGAACCCAACCAATCAGAAGGTTTGTCGAGGTAGAGACTGCATGATTGGAGTAAGTTTGCAGAAAGTGATTCCATTTGCGTGTACAGTCCATCGATGACTGCTTTGAATTCAGGTACATGTTGGTCAGGCCATACATTTGGGACATAGGTCGGTGTTTTACCACTGGTAGGGTAGCTGCGTCCTGTCTGCCAGAACTCTTTGAGGTCAGGTGCCGGATTGTTCTTTGCGTGTTCAACGCCAAATGCAGTGTAGCCTCTTTGATGAGCGATTTCCGGTTGCAGGTATGAGCGCTTTATTTCATCACTCAGCGAAAAGAATTCATCGCCTTGTTTGTATGCATCGTCTATTGCTGTCAAAGGAATACCGTGGTTTTTCAAAGCAAAAAAGCCAATATCCTTTAACGAGTCTCCAACTGCCTGAATGAACTCGTGTTTACGATTTTCATCTTGGCTGAGGTAGTCTGCGTAGTCGACTACCGGGATACTGCGCATCCATTCCACCTCAATTCATATTGGAACGAACTTTGGAAAGGAGTCGCAACATTTCCCAGTAAATCCAAATGACGGTAACGAGTAGCCCAAAAGCTCCCCACCATTCACCGACCTTCGGCGTTTGCTGTTTAATTCCAGATTCGATGAAGTTGAAGTCAAGAATCAAATTAGCACTTGCTACGCCAAGAATGAATACAGTGACAAAGATGCCAACCGGTCCATTCGAATGCAAGAACGGAATTTGCAGGGAGCCCGGAATCAAGCTGAGGATGAAGGATGAGATGTACAACAAGAATATCCCGAGTGTAAGACTGATGACAATTCGTTGAAACATCGGCGTCGCTTTGATGATTCGAGTGGCATACAAACCGTACATGCCTCCAACGAGGCAGAGCGTTCCGAGTCCGGCTTGGAACACGATGCCCGAATACATACTCTCGAAATAAAGCGAAACACCACCCACAAATGCCCCTTCCAAAACGGCGTACGTCATCATGAGGGGCACTGGATTTTTTGGACGTGTGAAGATGAGTATCATTGCGGTCAAAAATCCGCCAAGCATCCCGCCCATCCATGCCGTAAATGCAATCCCAATATCGATTGTCAGGGCAGCATACACTACAATTGCTGCGACGATAAGTGTAGTTCCAAACAGAATGCCAATCTTCTGCATTGCCCCTTCATAGGACATTGATTCGTAGCCCTCTATGTTGTTCCAAAAATTGTTTGACAGGACAGGGTTACTCGATGTGTACGCCATAGTTCTCAACGAAAGGAGGGAGTGGTCCTTTGTCAAACTTGCGTCGATTAAGAGTTCTCATCGACTTGTTGTTGATAGTATGCGGCAAGTTCGTCCATCGGCCATCCTTGGTCAAGATATGTTTGAATGGTTTCCTCGGACCAGCCAGGGCACCGTGCCAAATCAGCAGGTGAAATGCGTCCTGGTGAATCGGGTGTCCCACTGCTGTCCAAGACTGGCATCTCCCAGTTATCAGAGTCCATTTCGCCATTGGCCAACGCCTCAAGATTTTGGCTTTCAATCGTAATGAGATCTTTTACTTCTTCACCCTCTGACTCGATTTTACGGAGTATGAGGAATGCTCCAGCAGCAAGGACAAGTCCTCCAAGCATGGCCACAAACATGAGGGTCGTGCCAAGATCAGTGCTGGTGTCAGCACTCGGTGTGGCGATTAAGTTTCGCTGCTCAGTTGAGCACCCGTCGTCACTTACCGGTACGTTTGCGGGTGTATCTGGGCATTTGTCATCTCGATTGATGACTTCATCACCGTCATCGTCAAGCAGTTCTGTATCGATCACTTGAGTATTATCATCCGGAATCACACCGGCAAGATCGCATCCGAGAGTTTCAGATTCATTGACGCCATCACCGTCTGCGTCAGCCAGCAATAAAGCATCGCTAGGTGATACATCGTTTACAGATGGGTCCAACGCAGTTGCTTGTGCCCATGTAACTTCAATCAAATCCGGTATACAATCGCCGTCGGTGTCAGTATTCGTAGCATGGCTTCCAAATGCATATTCTACGCTGTTGATGAGTCCATCGCCATCTGCATCATGGTCCCCTTCAAGAATATTGAAGCTCGGAAGAGTCCGAGTCGTACGGTTGAGGCCGTTGGCTACTTCCCAGTAATCTGGTAGACCATCGTTGTCTGTGTCGGTCACATTGTCCGTACGAACCCAATCTCTGTACCATCCAGCCATGAACGGAGCAGTCACTTCGGTGCTCGAAAGAATTAAGCCCATTTCACGGTTTCGTGTTGGTGCGGAATCTCCCCAATTAATGGAGGAAATGAGTACATGTTCACCATCGACGATGACGCCTTTGTTGTGGAGTTTTGAAACATCATCATCTTCACTCATAACCACTGCGCTAACATCGTAACCGAGTGAAGAGTTCCAGTCTTCGTTGAATGTATCGATGACCTCTTGAATATCTTTGTCGAGGTATGCTCCGTTAAGGATAAGTCGAATACGAACATCCTGCTGTGCAGCATCTTCCAAAGCGCTAACAATCGGGTTGTCCCCCCAGCCCCAGCTCCATTCAACATCGAGGTACTGAAGCGAAAGAAGAATTTCTTCATCGGCTTGTTCAATCATCCACACAATGCCATCGACGCAAGTGTCCGGGCAAGTAATCAGTCGACCACTGACATCTGTAGTGATGGATTCAGCAGCGGTTCCGTTGGTAATTGATTTTAACGAATCCAGTGACCATCCCGAAGGTGCAGAATTTGCGTTTACTTGCGTAATGTAGGTGCGGCTGAGGGATTCATCGTATGAAATCTGTTCCAATACTTGCATAGCGAGATCTGTATTTTCAATGATGACGCCCCATTCTGAGTTTCCTCTGTCATCTGGCGCAGGTTGAGATGAACTCTTCCAGTTACCCGAACCCATCCACACACTCGTGTCATCTCGTACGGCAACCTTGCTGTGGATGTACGTGTATGGCTCGTCGCTCTGTCCACCGAACCAGAGGGTTGTGATTCCCGCAGTAGCCAGAAGACCTGCAACGCCGAGTTGGTTGTTCTTGTCGTAGTTGTTCCACCAATACTCGGCAGTGTTGAGGACAACGGTGACATCTACGCCGCGATTATGGGCTTCTATGAGTGCCTGGACAAGGTTTGGTTGTTCGATTTGGTACAGGTGGACATGAAGCGATTCAGATGCACCGTCAATCCAGTTCAACAAATCAACGAGTCCTTCTTGTGGACCGATAAGAGGTGTGACTGTACTGATGCCACTGAATACAGTTGGACCGCAGAAGGTGCTGGCTCCAAGACGGCCCCATCGGTGTTGCCAATCCAATGCAAGGTCCGTATCCGGTAAGTTTCCGCAACCATCTCCTCGGTGGTACACGAGAAGAGATATGCTGGAAACCGGTTCAACCAGGCTTATTCCACTCCATCCTGCGATGTCGACTGGGCCGTTTCCGTAAACGAAGGTGTCTGCGAGCATTCCAGATGGAGTCATGATGTGTATTGCTGCACCGGAATCGGGAAGTGTAAATCCAGACGGGCTGAGTGCATCATCAAACCCGATACTAACCCCGTCTTCGTAGACTGAAAGGCCACTTGCATCTGCTGCAAGAAGCATTGAACTGTTCGCAGAAATACTCACGTCACCGATTTGGTAGGTCGTTGCCTCATTTGCAGAGTTGACCATTGTGAGGGTCCAGCCGTTCATGAATGCAAGACTGTCACCAATGTTCGTAATTTCAATAAATTCTGTATTTGCAGAGATGTCTGTAGAGCCATCTGGCATAAATCTGCTAAACACGATGTCATCCGCTTCTGCAAAGAGAGTTGCATCTGGCTCTGCCGCTCCTGGTGTTGGCCATAGGAGTGTTTGCCAACCTGATTGGTCTTGGCTCGGGCCAACCGTTTGGCAATCGCTGACAATGCTCCATTGCGCCATATCAACCACGGTTCCATCCGGATTCGATAGCGTGAACTGGTCGGAGAGGCCAGAGAGAACATCATCATCCATGAGGAGTACTGCCCGCTCTTGTGGGGCAAGAACCATACTGGATTGATTCCACATCGAGGTGCTGCGAAGGAAGCGTCGATCTTCACCTGCAGTATCGATTCGCCATCGACTGATGTTGAGGTCTTCTGTACCGTTGTTCATCACTTCAATCCAATCTTCAACAGGTGTGACGGAGTCATCGTTGCAGTATGCGAGTGCTTCGGTAAGTACCAATTCGTTCGAACCTGAATACATAGTCCATATTGGATTCAGTAAGCCAGGTGTCGACCATGCAGATTGAATCCAGTCGGTTCCATTTGAAGCGGCAGTGCCCATTGGCCCAGCACCAGCATGAGTGCTGTTTGGTGCGATGAGTGATTCTCCTTCAACGGTCGATGACCAAGAGATTGAATCCACCATGTCACCGTTCCCATCGATCATGATAATCGAATCCGGAGTTGTGTGCTTTAGATAGAAACTGGTTGTACCGTTGAGTGCGATAAGTGCAACTTCACCAGGTTGGATGACGGATGTTGATTGCAATGGCATGTTGAATTGATGCAATGTAAGGGATCGTCCGGCTGCTTGGAACTTCCAACCACCAACGTCCAAGGGCATAGTACCGTTGTTGTAGATTTCAATCCATTCCCCAAGAGGCCACTGTTGTGAATCGCTTCCAACTGCGTCAGGGAACACTTCTGTGAATACGGCAGCACCTGTTGATGGTGTTTGACCTGGGTCCGGATGGCCTGGAGTCATCCACGTCGAAGGGACCCAAGGGTCGGACTCGACATCGTCTTGTACAAGAGAAATGTTTTGTCCATAATTGGTTGCATACCAAGCCGAATCAACAATCATGCCGGTGTCATCACGAAGCATAATTTGGTTGTAGTAATCCCAAAGTTCTGTTTCACCGGAGAACTGGACGAGCCGACGTTCACCGGCATCAATGGAAGTCGAACCTTGAGTCTGGTTGAAGACCAAAGTCCCCGGGTCAAGAATCGTGACATTGCCCATTCCGTCAATAACGGACCAACCGTTGAGGTCGACGGTTGAACTGCCAGTGTTCAGTAGTTCAATCCATTCTCCATCGGGGAATCCAGAGCCGTCGGAACTGCTGTTGGAAAGAATTTCTGCGAATTCAATTGGTGATGGAGTATTGGCAATAATTTCGAATTCCAAAGGATTACTTGCATTTGGGGTCGGATAGGCAGCATAAACCCAGTACTGCGAAGTTGATGACTCAACCATTGAAAATCCAGCTTCTGTGTCGGTCCAAGAAATGTGCTGAGCACGACTTCCATTTGGCCAAAAGAGCGTCAATGATTCCACACCGTTGTTGAGAACACCGGAGTTACCCGAACCGTTGATTGCTATCATTCGTGTTTCGCCTGGAAGAATGACGTTTTCAGAAAGTGTTTCCGAAAACCCAACCAGGTGAACGGAATTAAAATCGAGTTTATTGCCAGCAGCGTCTTCAACCGACCATCCGTTCAAATCAATGTTGTTGGAGCCTGAATTGAACACTTCGATCCATTCGCCACCAGGCCAGATTGCGTTATCTTCGGAAGGCCATGGATTGGACATCACTTCGTTGATGACGAGGTCTGATGGTATCACTGTAGGTCCCGGAACGGTACCGCCGCCGGTATTGATTGCACCAGGGCTCGGGCCGCTGGTTGGAATCCAGTCTGCAGTAGGGGTGGAGTTATCTTCTTCGTAACTGACTCCCGATGCTGCACTGGTCCAAGTTGCTTGGTCCAACTGAACTCCTCCGTCGGTGTAAAGACTAACCATGTCATCTGTGTTGGCGAGGTAGAAATTAGACAATCCGTTTCGAGCAACAACCATGTATTCATCGGGTTCAATCTCCCACGATGACGAGTTTGCAGCATCGTATCCCACGATGCTTGCGGAGTTGAAATACAACTTTTTTGATGCCTTGTTATTGAGGTACCAATCGAGGACATCAACCGTCGATGTTCCCGAATTGTAGATCTCCATCCATTCGCCGCCAGGCCATGTGGCATCATCTGCACCGTTTGGGTTTGGAAGTGCTTCGTTGAGACAGATGTCTCCGCTGCAAGCGAGCGAGCGAGCTGTGGTGGAATCAATGGATTCGGTATCGTTTAGGGTTGATACACCCATCGGAAGTGTGGTCGAAAGTACCATCAAAAGAGCGAGGCCAAAGGAGCGGAGTACAAGGTTCATGGTGCCACCAACAAACTGTGGGCTGAGTCTAAGGGCATATCACTTTCC
>JABGTJ010000065.1 GCA_018691345.1 Methanobacteriota archaeon | reverse complement strand
GCAAAAACTTGTCAGTGCATCTGTTGCTTTTGGTGATTTACTCAAGGGCACTTTCGGCCCAAACGGTCTTGACAAGATGATGTACAAAACCAGCGGAGAAACGGCGGTTACGAACGACGGAGCCAAGATTGTATCAGAACTTTTGGTAAAACATCCTGCGGCAAAGGCATTTGTTCAACTCGCCGAATCCCAAGAAAACGCTTGCGGTGACGGCGTTACTGGCTGCCTTATTCTTGCCAGTGAACTTATGCGTGAGGCTGGGCGCTTACTTGAGAAAGGACTTCATCCACTCCTTTTGGTTGAAGGATATCAAGCGGCTCTACAAACCACCCTCGAGGTCTTGGATAAACGCGTCCAACGCATCACTCCAACTGACGTTGACCAACTCATACTCGTTGCTCAAACCGCAATGACGGGGACATCTGCTGAATCGGGCGGCCAACAACTGGCTCGCTGTATTGTGGACGCAGCTCAAACGGTGGCCGGGGATATGAATGGCGTGCTCCACGTTCGCACCCAAGATGTTCGTATGACGAAACGCGGCATCGGGAGTATTGCTGACACGAATATGGTCCGAGGACTTATTCTTGAGCGCCGTTTTGATTTGGATAGAATGCCGCGGCATTTACCAGCAGGAAACATCGCAGTTCTCTCTTGCCCAATTGCTGTAGAGCAGAGCAGTAGAGATTCTGAGATTGAAATCTCATCTCCTGACCAATGGGTTGCTTTCATGGATGCAGAAGAAACGATCCTGCAAAAGAAAGCAGAACAAGTTCTCTCAACAGGAGCATCCATCGTTATTTGTGCTGAAGAAATCGATCCACGAATTCTCCACAAATTTGTTGACTCAGGCTTGTTCGCTTTGGGAGGCTTAGAACGGTCAGGAGCTGAAGATGTTGCCAAAGCATCAGGCGCCCGTTTAATCGACCATCTCGACGACCTTGATGCAGAATCACTTGGCCGATTTGATTCGATGAGCGTTGAAACGTTTGAGGGCGATGAGGAACGGCGAGAACGGCTGCATCTTGATTTCGGCCTTAGCGCTGGCCTTGCCACCGTGGATGTTGGTGGCGGTGACGGTGTTGCGAGTGAAGAAATTATTCGCGGCCTTTACGATGCATTGTGCTCGGTGACAAGCGCAATGGAAACCGGCGAAGTACTCCTTGGTGGTGGCAGCCTCCACATTGCAGCGAGTTTGGCCGTCAAGGACGCAGCGGAGGAACATGGCGGAAGAGAGCGTCTCGCAATGGAAGCGTTCGCGCGTGCTCTGGAGTCTATCCCATCGACACTGATTTCTAATTCCGGTAACGATCAGTTGGACCGACTCCTGGAACTGCGTTCACAACACAGACAAGGTAACAGCGACTTTGGTGTGACGCATTCAGGCCTATGCGGACCTGTAAGTGAGGCTTGGGCAAGTGCAGAAACACTCGCTCACGCGTTTGAAGCGGCTTGTGAAACCGCTTGCGGACTGCTTCGTGTGGACCAAGTGATATCGTCACGCGGCGATTGAACCGTTCGAAGCCCCAACATTCTTCGTCGCTATGTTCAATATCATCGGACCGATGGATTCGATAACGGGAATCTCAATGAGCAGCACCTCAAACCCACCACCCCGGGCCCTGCTTAGCGTTTTTGATAAAACAGGAATCGTTGAATTCGCAACCTCTCTTTCCCAACTTGGGTTTCAAATTGCCTCCACCGGTGGAACCGCTCGCACCTTACGCGAAGCTGGACTTGAAGTGATTGGAGTTTCAGAAGTCACCGGCCATCCCGAAATTTTTGACGGTAGAGTGAAATCACTCCACCCAGCGATACATGGCCCACTCCTCGCCCGGCTAGAATCCGAAGAAGATCAAAAAGGACTGGAAGAACTCGGTTACCCCCCGATTCAAATTGTCGCTTGTAACCTCTACCCTTTCTCTGCCGCTGCAGCGCAACAACCTCCATTGGAAGATTCAGACCTTTTGGAAATGATTGACATCGGAGGGCCAACGATGGTTCGCGCTTCAGCCAAAAACCACCGCAACGTCATCATTGCATGCAATCCACAGAGGTACGATGAGATTATTTCGGCACTGCAAACCTCCAATTCAGCCGATGGAGTTTCCATTGATATGCGCCGCAGCCTCGCTCTTGATGCATACGAGCATACCGCAGCATACGATTCAGCAATTGCAGACGAGTTGCATGCCCGATGGGTTGGTAGACCTGAACTCAGTGATGACACAGCAGTCCAGACCTTGCGCCTTCCAGCAAATCTCCTTGCGTCAGCGGTCAAAACACATGCACTTCGTTACGGTGAAAACAGCCATCAAGCAGCCGCAATGTACACCGATCCGCGAGAATTCGGCAACCACTCCACCCTCGTTACAGCACACGTCGAGGGCGAAAAAGACATGTCGTACAACAATTACTCTGATGCGGATGCCACGCTTCGATTATGCCGTGCATTGTCGACCGATGAGTGGCCGAATACCCCGCATGCTTGCGTAATCGTCAAGCATAACAATCCCTGTGGCGCTGCCCTTGGAACAACTCAAAAAGAAGCGTATGAGGCAGCATTAGCCAGTGACCCCGAATCGGCTTTTGGCTCAATTATTTGTTTTAATGAACCCCTTGAAGTTGATACTGCGAACGCTATGTCCGGATTATTCATCGAGGTGCTCATGGCGCCTGCGTACGACCAAGAAGCAAAACAAATTGTGATGCAGAAGAAGAACCGCCGGATCTTGACCATTGAATCTCCAAATAACCGTCTTGCTTCCTTGGAGCGGGTATTGGTTCGTAAGCCCATTGAGGGCGGATGGTTGGTTCAAACAGAGGAAGCGCCGGTTATCGATTGGGAAAAAGCAAGAGTTGTCACCAAAAAGGCTCCGAGTGAATCCGAAATCGCAAGTATGAAGTTCGCAGTTCGTATCTGTGAACAAGTCAAATCGAATGCTATTGTTATGGTTCAAGGTACAGCCACAGTAGGTATTGGCCCGGGACAAACCAGTCGGGTTGAAGCAGTACGAATTGCTGCACGAAGAGCCGGTGAAAGAGCTCAAGGATGTGTACTGGCATCAGACGCCTTCTTTCCTTTCAAGGATGGATTAGAACAAGCTGCGGACGCAGGAGCATCTTCGATTGTACAACCCGGAGGCTCAATTCGAGACCAAGAAGTCATTGATGCAGCAGATTCGAAGGGCATTTCTATGCTGTTTACAGGACACCGCCTCTTCCGACATTGAACCCCCTTCAGTTAAGCAGGATGTCCGGGCCCCTTGGAGCATGGGCCATCTCAAAGACCTGAATATCTCTTATTTTCAACATCTTGCCCAAGCTTGGAAGATGGCTTTTTGGTTCGGATTTGGGGCTTTTCGCCTTATTATTCACGGAATCTTGCCGAATTTTGACATCAATGCAGGCCATTCAACGACGTTGAGGTATACTGGTACGCCCAAGGAAGATTAAGCAGTGGTTGGAACTTTCCAACCCACCCACCAAACTCCAATAATCGCGATGATGGCGATTAAAGCCTGACCAAATCCAGGGTCGCCAGCCTTTGTAATGATGTAGATTGAACCTATTGAAGCGATGCAAATGATGCCGCCAATGACGACCTTTGAGTGAAATGGCAACGATCTTCCAGTTCGGTAATACTCGAGCAATCCTGCTCCAAACAGTCGGTTCGTAAGCAGCCATTTGAACAATTTTTTACTCGACCGAGCGTAGCAGTAGGCTGAGAGAACAAGCCAAGAAGTCGTTGGCCACCCAGGCACGAATATCCCAATAACAGCGAACAGAACGCCAATACTCCCGACCGTAATCCATAGGCCACGCACAAATGGATTGCGAGATGGTTTGTGTTCATCCAACACCGATTCAATAATCGCTTCTTCAGATAAACCATCGAAGGGATTTTGTTTAAGGGCGATTGAATCGTTGGAGGATTTTGAAGGAGATACTTCAACCATATCTGTCCCCCTCAACTGCGCCTGTGGACAAACCCACAAAAAGTGATGGGCGCGATATCCGAAGACCTCAAGGTGTTCTCGTACTACCGTAATGCATGGGCAGTAGCCAGTGGGCGTTACGACGAGGCTCAGCGCAGGAGCCAATACGGTGTGCGATTTTTATCTCGGGCTCAGGTTCAGGCATGGAAGCCATGATTCGCCATCAACAATTAAATCCTGCATGCGGCCACCAAACTGTCTTGGTCATATCAGACCGACCAGACGTCAAGGGGCTTGAACGCGCAGAAGCATTGGGTGTTGAGTCGATGTGCGTCCCACTCCCTCGAGACGAAGAAGATGCAAATCAAAGGCGGTTGAGCCACGAAAATAACATCCAACAACTTCTCGAAGCATCAACCGTTGAATTGGTTCTCTTGAGTGGTTATATGCGGCTAGTATCGCCTCGATTCGTAGAAAAATGGGCACCTTATTTGATCAATATCCACCCTTCGCTTCTTCCAGCTTTCCCCGGTGCACACGCCCATCGCGATGTCATAAATTCTGGAGTCAGCGTTTCAGGCTGCACAATCCATCATGTCGATGCTGGAATGGATACCGGCGAAATACTCGGCCAGTGCAGGGTGCCGGTGTTCTCCGATGATGACGAACACTCTCTTGCACAGCGGGTAAAGTACGAAGAGCACCGTCTCTATCCAAAAATCATCGACCAACTTGTGAAGTAATCGTTCAATCGTTTGGGCCGTTGAAGTTTTTCATTTGATGGGCTAAAGGGCCCATGTCAAAGCTTGGTAGGCGTGTAAACAAAGAGGAGACAGACCCGTCATTCTCAGCAGCAGACCAATTTGCTGGGCAATTGGCTAGCAATGGTTGGCGGAATCCAAGTTCATCAACAGGAACGCATCCGTTGCTTGTAAGCAAACATTTGAGACCATCTTCTTCCAGATTAAAAGCGTCACAACATACGAGTTGAACAGCCCCATCTATTGAAGAAAGCGCCCATTCCAACACTTCGCTCAATGTGCTACACGACACCGGATCAGTCCAAACTTCACCCTCAAACATATGTTCACGACCTTCTCCCCCGCACAAGGTGATAACGCGTTTAGCGTTGCATTGGATTGCCAATTGACGTAATCTAGCAACCCCTCCGCGCATGAGTGCTTTGTCCGCGCCCATACGCTGACTTTTTCCACCAGCAAGCAGCAAAACCGTCACCATCTGATAACCTCAGGTGAGTGCTTCAAGACCATCGAGAGCCATCTCCAATTCTGCTAAGAGGCTTCGTACCCGATCAAGCAGTGCCTTTCTTTCTCGGCTTGAGCGCGCCTCTGGTAACCATTCAAGCAACCTGCGCACATCTTGAGCGTCTCTGGCTACGGT
>JABGTJ010000058.1 GCA_018691345.1 Methanobacteriota archaeon | reverse complement strand
CCTAGTTTAATTTGGGCTATTTTGTTCGTGATTGTCATCGGCTTTGGCCCACTTTCAGGCGTATTGGCAATGACGTTCTACACGGTCGGTTACCTTGGTAAATTACAATATGAAGTGTTTGAAGGTATGCCAAACGATCCGTTAGAAGCAGGCCGAGCGATGGGTTTGAGTCGTCCAAGTATCGTCATGAACATCGTAATTCCAGAGAACAGTAACCATTTGCTAAGTCAACTGATGTTCATGTTTGAATACAATGTTCGTCATGGTACCGTCATTGGAATTGTGGGTGCAGGAGGAATTGGTTATTACATCAATACCTATCTGAAGTTCCTTCAATACGACAAGGTCTTTGCATTGCTGATTCTTATCTTCATTGTCGTCGTATTGATTGATCTGCTGTCTTTAGCAGTTCGCTCGTTTGTCAATGAGGAAGGCGATGTCCGTAAGCCAACATGGTTGAACATGTTGATACAAGCTCGAAAGCGACGGAGTAAATCAGGCGATGTGGCTTGATTATTCAGCGGCGATGTGCAACGAACCTTCTTTGTAAAAGACTTGAATTCGGTCTGGAACTTTACGAGTCAAAGCAGCAACTGCTTCATAGACCTCGTCTTCTTTGACTTTGAACGATTTAGCAGCCTTTGGAGTTGACCAAGCAACCGACTCAAAATCAGATTGTCGAATCCACTCAAAGATTCGGGCTTCAAGTTCAGTTAATTCCTCGGCCATGAATACCGCAGAGCGACTACCCTCAAAACAGCACCGCTTGAAATCGGTGTGTGGAGGCAACCATTCAACCAAGTGCGACCATTCTTCGACAGCATTCTTCTGCATCGATATAGCCGTCTAACAGCGTGTTGAGGGCTTTGGTGAAAGGGGTGTCAATTCCATCATCTTCCGCTCGTTCTGCAAACATACGGGTTGCACGAACACCTTCGGCAACCATGTGCATTTCTTCAAGGGCTTGCTCGACGGTAAGACCCGTTCCAAGTTTTTCTCCCATCGTTCGGTTTCGTCCGTGAGGTGAGGTTGCGGTGACGTACAAGTCACCAAGTCCAGCTGGACCAAACGCAACTTCAGCACGCGCTCCAAGTTGTGGTAGGAGAATACATCCTTCTTTGAAGCCGGCCATGAAAATTGCCGCTTTCAGGTTGTCACCGCCAAGCGAACCCACTTTTTTCAGACCGTCTACAAGTCCACAGGCAAGCGCTACAACATTTTTGAACGCACCCCATAATTCAGCACCTGCAGGGTCAGCAGCAGGATGCAAGATGAACGTTTGAGTTGTGAGCGTTGTGGCAAGGTGTTGAGCGACTGAAACATCTTCGCTGGCAACAAGTGCAGTTGTCATGACGCCACTGGCAGCTTCTGGGGCAATGGTTGGGCCTGTGACAACAGCCAGTGTGTTGTTTTTCCCAGCAGCGTTAAGTTTCTCTTGAATAGCTTCTGAAATGAGCGTGTTACCTGGTGCCAAACCTTTCGCTAAGTCAAGCAATACATGACCAGGTCGAAGGTGAGGAATAATTTGGTCCACCACTTTCAAAATAACAGAAGATGGAACTGCCAGTACAACAATTTCCACGCCTTCGAGTGCTTCTTCAATGTGCATGGTCGCCTCTAAACCTTCGAGTGAATGTTCAGGAAGATATTTTGAGTTGACTGAATCCATCGTAATGGATTCATAGACTTCTTGTTCAATGGTCCATCCTTTGACGTTGTGATTATCAGCCAGCCACATACGAGCAATGGCTGTTCCCCAATTTCCTAATCCTAAAATCGCGATGTGTGCCATAGAGACCAATCTCTACGCCGCTCCCTTCACTTATGTTAGTTGCCACTATAAATCGGTCGCATGATGCTTTTTCGGATGTGAAAACCGTCAAGCAACGCATCAGAAAAGGTCGTCATCGTCTTCTTCATCAAGGTCGAAAACACTCTCTTCGTCTTTCTTAGTTGCCTTCTTTGAAGCAGCCTTCTTCGCCGGCTTTTTCTTTTCAGGTTGTTCAGGTTGTTCCTCGATGCTTTCTGTCTCCACCGGTTCTGCTTGCTCTTGTTCACGGGCGGCCAGTGCCACCGGCGTTGAGCCAGTTTGAGCAGCCAGTGCACGTCGTCGATCTTCACGAGCTTTGCGCTCAAGCTGGCGGTGGCGTGATTTTTCGATGTTCTGCAACATGTACATGGCATCGTGTTCAAGCAGAGGTGAATCCGAAATGAGGGTGATGTCAAGCCATCCGCCGTCTTCGACAATAAATTCGGCAAGGGGCTCGAAGTTAAGGTCTGATTTCTTGATTTGCGTGTAATGCATTGCATTTCCAGAGCGGTGTTCTACGCCAGAGAAGTGGCAGTAGAACTCTTTCGTACCAATTGTTTCACGAACTTCATCAAACAATTCTCCGTAATCTTCGGAAGTTCTCATCTTTCCGTGACCTCGGGCGTGGATGTGTGCTATGTTCAAAACTGGAATCGTCCCTTCGACGTGGTTAACGACTTCAAGAACTTCCTCAAGGCTACCCCAAAGTTCCTGTCGGCCTGAAGTTTCGACGCCGATCTTTGACGGAGTGCCGTCCTTAATCCAAGGGAATACAGGGAATTCATCTTCGTCGTCGTGCCAGATTTCATGGACTCTGTCTACGATTCCTGCAAACACATTGGCGACTTGCTCATTTGCCGCACTACCGGGATGCATGCCGCCGTAGTGGCCTGCGTGAAGTGTAATGTGGCGTGCGTTAATGGTGCGCGCAGCCTGCAACGTCGTCTCGATTTTAGTCATTGAGCGACCTCGTTCGACGCGGTTGCCGAGTAACTCAGAATAGTATGGTCCGTGAATGTTCATTTCAAAATCCGTTTTGTTCGCCAAAACGCCGGCTTGCCAGTATTGTTCGAAGTGTTGCGGAGCAAGCATTCGGACGGTTTGAACTTCCATCGTTTCAAGCCCTAGAGAGATAATATCGTCCATTCCTTCAACAATTGTGCGGCCTTTACACGAGAGTGGAACGCCTGCAGGTCCGAGTTTAATTGGCATAATTCACGTCCCCGCAGGAACAACCCAAGTGTCTTCCTATGATAATCCCTTTCCGTTGGCTGTCCGCAAAAAATGGCTTTTTTGTGCTGGCTTCGTTAAGCAGATACATACGACCATTGATGAACTCCTCCTGCCGAGGGCTGTATATGGACGGACAAGTCAAAGCAGCAGTAGACGCTTTCCGAAACGGAATGCCAGTATGCCTTTTTGATTCTGAGAAGCGTGAAGGAGAAACTGATTTGTTGTTCCCCGGTCAGAGTGCCCAGCCAGCAACTATGCGCCAATTGAGGCAAGATTGCGGCGGCCTCCTGTTTCTTGCCATAGGGCATGAAGTTGGAGAACTCTTTTCTCTGCCCTTTTTGCAAGATCTCCACACCCAAAACGGTCTCATTGAGGAATTCCCTGTTTTGAGTCAACTCGTTACCAACGACCTTCGATACGATGCACGCTCAGCATTCACCCTCTCGTTGAACCACAGGGACACCTACACCGGTATCACTGATCTTGACCGCTCCCTTACTACACGGCGCTTTGCAGAACTCACGCACGAACTCATGCAATCGGGTACACACGGTATCGAGGCACAAGTCGCTCTCGGCAAAGAATTTCGAACACCGGGCCACATTCCAGTGTGCCGAGAAACGGAAGGCGGACTTTCCCGTCGTCAAGGTCACACTGAACTTGCAGTGGGCCTTGCACGCCTTTCTGGCATGACTCCCGTGGTGATTGGAGCAGAGATGCTTGAAGAAGATGGAGACAATGCATTGACAGTCGAAGACGCTCGTACATGGGCGCATGAGAGAAACATTCCTTTCCTCGAAGGTGCACAACTCATAGAGGCATTGAATGCAGAATAACATTGGAATTTCTCTCCGGTAAAACAATGTGTGACAATACTTTCACAGCAACAGGTGAGCATATGAAGCGCGTCATGGCAGTTGGAGTTTTTGACCTGCTTCACGCAGGGCATCTGCACTACATGGAGCAAGCGAAATTGCTTGGAGACCACCTTACGGTCGTCGTTGCTCATGACGACACAGTTCGTATGAGAAAACACGAGCCTGTGACTGGACAAGAACTTCGCCGAAGAATGGTTAACGGATTGAAACCAGTGGATGAGGCTCTCATCGGAAATCCCCCCGAAGTACCCATCTTCGATATTTTGCCAATCGTGAAACCTGACGTCATTGCTTTAGGATACGACCAAGAGCATGCAGAAGACCGAATCCGGTCTCAATTAGACGAACTTGGATACCATCACATTGAGGTTACTCGAGTTGAAGGTCTGAGTGATGATTTGGATGGGACTCGTAAGATTATTGCTCGAATCCTTCAACGCTCAGTACAATCGGAGCGTGATGTTTGATGTTTACCGGTATTGTTCAAGGAACAGGGACGATTCTTTCTGTTGTGGAAAAGCAAAGCGTTCATACCCTCACCATCCAAATTCCCAACACCGAGCATCTTGCAATTGGTGCCAGCGTAGCTGTTGACGGGGCTTGTCTCACCGCTGTTCGAATTGATGGTTTAAACGTCGATTTTGATGTTATTCCAGAGACGCTTGAACGTACAACGCTTGGGAGCCTACAGGCAGACTCCTCTGTAAACATAGAGCGTTCACTCAAATTTGGAGACGAGATTGGAGGGCATCTGCTTTCCGGCCACATCATGGCAACCGGTCTCCTCCATTCAAAAGAGCAAAACGGTGAGGGAATGGATTTCCAAATATTGGTGCCGAGTGACTTGCGAAAGTACGTTATGGAGAAAGGATACATTGCTGTTGATGGAATCTCTCTCACGATTGGTTCAGTAAACAACGGTGTCTTCTCCCTTCACATCATCCCTGAAACACTTCGGCTCACCACCCTTGGAGAGAAGATGGTTGGAGATGCGGTAAATCTAGAGATTGATTCAACCACTCAGGCCATTGTTTCGACCGTTGAACGAGTACTTGAAGAAAAAAGGAGTTAATTCTATGCCAAATATTGCTGTTGTCTGCGGTTCTTTTCACAAATCAGAAATCGAACGAATGCTTGAATGGGCTCGCGATGAGTCCAATACCCTCGGCCTTGACATCATCGATGTCGTTTGGGTTCCAGGGGCAATGGAAGTTCCGCTTGCCATCGATCGATTGTTGACCGATGACGAAATTGACGGTGTTGCCTGCTTAGGCATCATCGAAAAAGGACAAACTCAACACGGCTTAGCGATGGGCCAGGCCGTTATCAAGACCATCATCGAACTTCAGTTGGTCCACGAAAAACCGGTTGGTCTTGGGATTATTGGACCAGGGGCAGAGCCAGAACACATTGAGCCCCGACTTGAACCGCACGCACGGGCTGCTGTGGCGGCAGTCTCTTCCATGCTGGATTGAAAGGTGTTCAACTTGAAGCCCTCGGTGTTTGAGAGATTAAAGAGCAATCAAATGCTGAGAGGGTTCATACTGTTCTCAATTTTCCGTGCGTTTTACGGCGCTGGAATTCTCATAGTGACGTATTTTCTATCGACTTCTGCTGATGCACCTTTGCCGGTATCCATTGGTTTCCTCTTGTGTTCCATGGTTTTCTCTCGTTGGCTTTTCAAACGACTCAAATCAATGAAAAGCTCTACATCTCTTACCGGTGAGATTCTCTAATGCCAAACGCTGCCATGTGAATGTTCAAATGGTGAAGCCCACCGTATGGAAATATAGGGGATTTCATCCATGTCAAAAGTACACAACGTCATCATCATTGGCTCCGGCCCAGCAGGATATACAGCGGGTCTTTATGCGGCTCGCGCCATGCTCGAACCGCTCATGTTTGGAGGTTACATGTCTGGAGGTCAGTTGATGCTTACTTCGGATATTGAGAACTTCCCAGGCTATCCTAAGGGCATTGGTGGACCTGAGATGATGACGGAATTACGAGAACAGGCTGAACGCTTCGGACTTGAAGTCCGAGACCAGAATGTTGAATCTGTGGACGTCTCAGAGCAACCGTTCAAGGTTGTAGTCGAAGATGAAACCTTCCTCGCCAATGCCATCATCGTATCGACTGGGGCAGAATCAATATGGCTCAATGCTCCGGGTGAAGAAGCGCAAAAAGGCCGTGGAATCTCCACATGCGCTACATGCGATGGTGCGTTCTTTCGAGACGAAGAAGTCATGGTAATTGGCGGTGGAGACTCCGCTTGTGAGGAGGCAACCTTCCTTACACGGTTCGCTTCAAAAGTTACGCTTGTTCACCGAAGAGATGTTTTCAAAGCATCTACGATCATGTATGAGCGTGTCCTCAACCATGAAAAGATCGAAATCAAAACCTTCCGCCAAGTGAAGGAGTGGTTGTCAGACGAGAAAGGTCTTACTGGTGCAGTTCTCGAGGATCCACGGGATGGTTCAACTGAATCGATTAACGCAACAGGAGCGTTCATTGCGATTGGACATACACCGATTACTGGTTTCTTGGGTGGGCAAGTTGAAGTCGACGATGAAGGCTACATCTTGCACAAGAAGCACACTATGACCTCTGTTGAGGGTGTTTTTGCTGCTGGAGATGTTGTCGATACCCGTTACAAACAGGCCATCACTGCAGCCGGCATGGGTTGTCAAGCTGCTATGGACGTTGAAAAGTGGCTTGAAGACCAACATTGAATGGTTCAATGAGTTTATGTTTCGACCACGCTTGGAACGGTTCGGGATTCACAGTGAACGTCGATACTCAACGCTATGCTCGTCATATTTCTCTGCCACAGGTTGGTATTGAAGGGCAGCAAAAACTCGCTGATGCGAGCGTTCTTGTAATCGGTGCTGGAGGTTTAGGGAGCCCTGTGTTGCTTTACTTAGCAGCAGCAGGAATTGGACATATTGGGATTGTGGATCACGATCGAGTCGATGTATCAAACCTACAAAGACAGGTAATTCATTCAACTTCTGAAGTCGGTGAATCGAAAGTTGATTCAGCGAAAAAGCGTTTACTGGCATTGAATCCAGATTTGAACATCAGCACTTTTGATCTTCAATTTGCGCCAGAACATGTTGAAGAAATATTCCAAGAAACTTGGGACACAGTCGTTGATGGTACAGATAATTTACCAACTCGCTACCTCATCGATGATGTTTGTTTTCTCAAAAACATTCCTTGGGTCTACGGTTCTATATATCGTTTTGAAGGGCAAGTAAGCGTGTTTAATGTCAACGGAAGCCCCTGTTATCGCGACCTGTTTTCAGAAGCACCACCTCCACAAACCATCCCCTCATGTGCCGAAGGAGGGGTTCTTGGTGTGCTCCCCGGAGTTATCGGATCTCTACAAGCGAATGAAGTCATCAAACTGATTCTCGGCCTCGGCGAGGTGCTGAACGGTCGATTATTGTTGTACGATGCCCAAGCAATGACCTTTGACACGCTCCAGTATTCATCCAATTCCGATCGAACACCAGTGGTTGACCTCTCGATGAGTCAATCAATGTTTGATGACGAAGAATGGTGCATGAGGGTTGGCATTCAAGGTGAGGTTGATGAAGGAGAAGCCTCTACCGTTAACACGATGTTTAACTCAATCACTGTACAACAACTTCTCGACCGTCGGAAGGAAGGTTGGAGTCCATTTATTCTTGATGTACGCTCGGATGGCGAATACAACCAAGCTCATGTCGAATCGACTGATTTTCAAATTAATCACGAGTCGGTAACGACCGCTTTAGATTCAATTCCTCAAGACCGAGATGTAATCGTTCTCTGCCGGAGTGGAATGCGTTCTCAAATGGCGGCTATGTACTTGATTCATTCTGGTTACGATGCAACTTGTTTGTACAACCTTGAAGGTGGAATTATGGCTTGGCAAGCCACTGCACCGAACGAAATCGTTCAAGGATGACCGCCTTCTCCTTTCCCCCTCTTGAATTGAACATTCATCACCTGTCCCAAGGGTGAGGTTCAAGACTCCACAGTCACCCCTGCAAACGAAGGGAGGGAGATTATGGCCAAAGTCATCGTTGCAGACGAAAATGAAGGGCGCCGTTCACTCCTTGCCAACACGCTGGAACGAAATGGATTTAACATTACCAGAGCAGCCACCCTTCGTCAAGCAGAAGGTACTGCTCTGGCCATTATGCCTGAAGTCGTTCTCATCGACGGAGAATGGAAGAACGGAGATGCCATTGATGCTTGCCAACGCTTGATGAGCGACCCTGAGTTTGCTTTCAAATGTCGAGTAGTTATTCTTGGTCGCAATGTTTCACAAGAATATTTGATGAGCGCAGCGCAATCCGGAGTTTCTGAAGTCATCCGAAAACCGGTGGACATGAACGTTTTGATTCAGCAATTGAACAAGCACACTCGCAAGCAATTCGTTCCACCGCCGGCGGACATTGAAAGAACAACTGGAGGCGGCGGTAGTTTTGACGTCTCGATGACCATGGGTGACAGCAGTTGGGCTCTTCCTATGTTGAAAGGACTCGTAGGTCCAGAAAAAATCAATACCAATTTCATTGATGAAATCCTTACTCAAATGGATGAAGAAGGTATGGAAGTTAGCACCGAACTGGATTCCTCAGCAATGTCCTCAATGCTTCGAATGGCCCTCAATAAGTTGGTTGAGCAAGCAAGCGTTGACGGAGAACTCAATGCTCCAAATGCGTCTCAAATGATGGGTCCTTCATCCCCGAGCCAAGCAAAGCGAGGCACCTCACTTGGCGGAAATAAACTCCAACATATGAAGCAGGGTTTCTCTTCATCCATGGAGGGAATCTTAGAAGCGCAAGCACAAGATTTAGCGGATGATGTCGAATCAAAGATGGACGCTATTCTTGATGAAGAGCCCGAACTTGTCGCACTGCATGATTTCGGAACGATGGTTCCCATCGACCCCGAAGTACTGAAACTAACTCGATTAACATCAGAAGTTGTCTCTGATTTAATGTGGAACCTAGGTCAACGTGGAGTCGTTTCTGACATTACCTTGCTGACACAAATTGAGGATGCAGCACAAATGATGGCAGATGTTTTGGATGCTCTACCTCATGTCGAGGAAGAGGAGTAAACATGGCGAAATACCCCATCCCTCGCCCGAGTGAACTGCGATTAGTTGACCGTAAATCCGACTTGGATGAACTCAAAACGAATCAACCGAAAGTCTACCGTTGGAGGGCTCTTATCGGTCTTTTGGTACTTGTCTTCTGTGCAATATGCAGCATTCTTTTGTTCCGGGACGCTCAAAACATCTTGATTTGGTTCGAAGAATTAGGACCTTTGGGACCAATTATTTTCACACTCACACTTTCGCTGGCCGTCGTGGTCCTGTTTCCAACCCCACTCATCAAAGTGGCAGCAGGAGCTATTTTCCCGTTCTGGATTGCCGCAGCAGCAAATTTTGTTGCTTCACTGCTTGGCGGCCTCGTTGCCTTTTTACTCGGGAGATGGTTGTTTCGAGAAAGCATTCAACGTTCCATCATGAACGATCAACGGCTCCGTAATATCGAAACGGCACTGACGGTTGATGCGATGAAAATTTCAGTTTTGGTTCGTCTTTCCCCACTTATTCCTGATGAATGGCTCAATTATTTGATGTCGGCAACTCCAGTGAGCCTCCGTGTATACATGGTTTCGAACTGTTCCGGAATCGTTTACTCTTTGGCTTACGCGTATTATGGGCACGCTCTTGGACGCTTTGCTCTCAATTCATCGGGCATGGATGGCATGAATTCAACCCCCTTAGGCAACGCAATGCTCGTACTAGGAATTCTTGCCTCGATTTTCGCTACGGTTCTTGTCACTCGTGCGTCAATGAAAGCCTTACAAGATGCGATTCCTCAAGATGAGCAATCCTCTTTGGCTGAATGACCTCACTTTCATTTGAGTTTGGGGGAGCATAACACCAAAATAGTGCATAGTGCACCTAGGATCATGTCTAGCCCAACTTTTAGCCCAGATGGTCAATGGATGTGGAACGGTACTGAATGGGTTCCTACTCCCCCCCCAATCACAAGTTCTGCCCCTGGAAGCTATCGATCAACAAACGCTTTCCACAGTTGCTACTCAAACGGGTGTCGACCCTCAACAACTTGCGCAGGCTGCACCTTATTTTGACCAAAACCAAGACGGAGTGCTTCAACAAGCAGAACTCCAACAGGCTGCAATGTCCGTTTATCAAACACCTCAGTCTTCATTTCCAGCCACAAACTCGCAAAACTATGTTGCACAACAACCGGTAATGCAACAGCCAGTAATGCAACAGCCAGTAATGCAACAGACGTATGTTCCAACAAGCGGCTCTAAGCCGAGTGTATTGCTTTCATATTTGCTCTGGTTGTCAAATTTGCTTCTCCCGATTGGCGTACACCACCTGTACATGGGAAGAGGTGTAGGCATCTGGCTTCTCGCTTTACTTACTCTCCAAGGATGTGGGTTATGGTGGTTTGTGGATTTGTTTTTGATTCCAAGTTCATGTTCCAAAACTCGCGGAAACGGAATGGTCATTGTTCGCTGAGAGCCTTTCATCTCATCCGTCGCGTTTGTATGTAGGCGACCGTTCGCCGAACCATGAGCCAAGGAGATTTGCCGGTCATTCACGGAGCAAATTGGATTCCTAAGGAAGCGCTTGACTTCTCGCAACCACTGCACGCAGATGCAGCACGTCGAGAAATTCTACGGTTTGTTGCTCAACGACATGATGGACATCTTTTTCTTGTTGCTAATGTTTGGGATGTGTTAATCGAAAACGAATCAAAGCAATTCGAAGGCCCTTCATGGCACGATTATAGCCAGCGTTTTGTCGATGCAGTTCACAGGGGTCTCGTGGCACAAGTCGAGGCCAAAATGAAAGAGGATGCTGATGTTGAGGTTATTCCACGACGAAACCTCATGATGTTTCTTGACCGACGAGCACAACACTTCCTTCTCGACCTGAGATTAGTGTTTCGTAGACTCGCACATTACATGTCTGTGACCATGGAGCAACGCCTCGAATGGCAAACCATGATGACTCGAACAAGGATGCTTGATGATGAATTAAAAGCAATTTTTACAGAAGGCGTAGAGACGCCTGATGGCTCCAAGTTTGGGGGCAAGGGTTTCCGCTCAACATGGCAGGAAGGCGTGGTCGCTGTGGCAACAGCGCTTGAACGCCAGCCTGATGCACCTCGAACAGCACGACCGGGTTTTGGTTACGATGGTGATTTGATCGCACCTATGATTCGGGATATTGGTCTAGGTCTTGCTATGGGGGACACCCCTCTTGATGTAATGGCCGCCAATCTTGGTAAAGCTGGCTCGAACCAAAACGGGGGCTGGGAAGGCGCTGGTGGACGTGATTTACACGTTGGTGCTTGGCATGTCGGTGTTCTACCTCCGACCGCTCCTCTCCCAATTGCAAGTGTGACCATGACCGGTCTTGCCTTCGCAGCTTGGCGCCAACAACTGAACCGCTTCCATGTCGCCTGTATCGGTGAAGGTGCTTCTTCATCTGGTGAATTTTGGGAAGCAATGAACCTCGCTGGAGCGCGGGGTCTTCCCATTACTTACATTCTTCAAAACAACCAAATCGCACTTGATACCTCTCCAATTAAACAATCCGGTGTTGAGATTTGGGCGGATAAAGCAGATGCTATGGGGTTCCCAGCATGGACCATCGATGGTTCTGACCCTGCTGCATGGTATGCCAGCACAGCTTCAGCACGCGAGTTCGCTCTCGAAGGCGGCGGTCCAACGCTCATCCATGTTGAAACAATGCGGGGTTGCGGTCATGCTCATCACCATGATGACCTCTACCTCGGCAATGAATCCGGTACTCCCCCTGGTTACGTGGATAGGGACTTACTTGCCTATTGGGAAGCCAAAGACCCTCTTCCAACACATCGCCAATTATTGCTCGATCTTGGCCTTGAAGAATCTAAAATCGCCGATATGGAGGCGATTGAACAACAAGATATTGACGCTGCCCGACAGGAATTGGAAGACATGGCATGGCCCGACCCTGAAACGGTGACCAAAGGCGTGACTTCACTCAACGATGCCGAAACGCATGAAGAGCGCTTCAATCGACTTTCCGCAGTAGGAGATGCAGAATATTCATCTTCTCCGTTAGATGTTGGAGTTACCACGCTCACTTATGCTGAAAAAGGAGGATGGACCTATGCCCGTTCCATTCAACAAGCCATGGCCGACATTGCAACACGGCACGGTGAAGATTGCATGTTCATCGGAGAAGATATGGAAGTTGCAGGTGCTTTTGGTATGAACATGGCACTGAAGAACGCTGGCCATACGGACAAGTTGATTGACATGCCTCTTTGTGAAGCAGCGATTGTTCACACCGGCGTTGGTGCCGCCCTCTCTGGCATGCGACCAATGGTTGAGATTCAGTTTGGAGGTTTTGCTGCTCTTGGATTTAACGCTCTGCTTAACAATGCAGCTATGCTGCGTTGGCGATGGGGTGCTGAATGCCCTATGACCATACGAATTCCTCTAGGTGCTCGTACCCGCTCAGGACCGTTCCACGCCAACATGATTGAATCATGGTTTGCCAATGACCAAGGATTGGTTGTTGTTGCAGCAGGAACCCCACAGGACGCCTATGATTTGCTCATGGAAAGCGCTGAACTCAACGATCCAGTATTGTTCCTAGAACACATTGGATTGTATGGATTGCGCGGTGGATTAACCGGTTGGGGTCAAAACATCAATCAAAACGTCGATACTGAGACCGTCCAACAAGCGATTGCCAAAGGTGAACGGTATAAACTTGGTAAAGCAGCGGTTGTTCGCGGCGGGCGAGATGTAACTTTGGTGACTTGGGGCTCAATGCTTCATGTGGCACAACAAGCAGCCGATGAACTTGCTCGAGAGGACATCGAAGTCGAGATCGTGGATTTGAGAACTTTGCTGCCCTTTGACGCTCAAACGTGCATTGAATCTGTAACGCGAACAGGTCGATTAGTTGTTCTGCAAGAAGGCCAGTGGTGCGGTGGTTTAGGGCACAGTATCCAAAGTAGAATATTGGAGTCATGCTTCTACACACTTGAATCCGCTCCGCTTGTAATTGGAGCACTTGACACGCCTGTGCCGTTTTCTCCACCGCTTGAAAACTTCACAATACCTTCACTGGAGCATGTGGTGAAGGTGTTGAGATTGACAACTCAATCTTGAGTCTCTTCACCAGTATTGTCAAGTTTCAGACGTACAAAGAGTTCCGCTGCAATCAAAGCGCCACACACCGTCATAAAACTATAGAATGGTATACTTTGAGCCAAATCAGAGAAAATATTCGGGCCGAATGTTCGAGCTGGATTCATCGAAGCACCTGTAAGGGGGCCAAACAAATACGCCAGTACGGCTACCACGAACCCTACAAAAACGGCAATCGAAACATGCGTTCGTGATCGTAAGACAATCCAGTAGATACTTGCCATCAAAGCGAAAGTGATGAACACTTCAATCAGACTTGCAGTCATGAACGATACATCTTCAGCCACCGATGTTGGGCCAACACCATCGAGCAGGAATGCAGCGAATGACGCACCACTCAGTTGCGCTACGATGTAAGGGACAACGGCTTCTTTTTCCAAATGCCCACTTCTGAAAAACGCCAGAGATACAGCCGGGTTGATGTGAGCGCCACTGATCGGCTGGAACACCAGTATTGCAATGGTGACTGCGACTCCAAACGAAATGGAAACGACAGCACCAGATGCGCCGATGGCAATGCTTCCGCATCCTATTCCAACCATAAGTGCCGTTCCGAGAAACTCGGCCATGCAACGACGTAGCATGTCCAACCGTTCAGCAGTAGAGTTATGTTCTTTGCCAACCTCTCTTTCTGTTCGAATGATAGGGAACCGTGAAGAAGTAAGGATTCTTGGTAGGTCGTATGGGGTCCGATGAGAAAGTGATGGGCATCCCCCAACTTATTCATTTTCAAACGCTCGTTACAACCGCAGCATTGTTCCTCGGTATTGTTGCAGTACGCGTCTTAGAGCGCTCTGCAGGAATTGACAGCCTCTTACTCACCGCAGTTATCGCCTGTCTTGCTCTCGGTCTTCTCATTTTTTCTGCAGATTTTTTCATCGAAGGCGCCAAGGGGCTTGCCCGACGAGGTGGCTTGCCTGAAGTGGTCATCGGGCTGACTATCGTTTCCATTGGTACTTCTTTGCCAGAAATTCTTGTCACCACGACAGCCGCATTGGATGTCGCTTCATCCCCTCAGGTCGCTGATTTCGCAATCGGTTCTATTCTTGGCTCAGTGTTCGTTCAAATCACTCTTATCATGGGTATTGTTGTTGTCAAAAATGGACTCAAAATTAGAGAGTCATGGCTGAAAAGAGACGGCCTCATTATGCTGCTTGCAGTTTTACTTTTGACTTTCTTTTTACTAACTGGTTATGTCCTTGAGCGCTGGGAAGCAGGTATCTTGGTGAGTTTGTATATCATCTACATTGGTTGGCTACTGAAGCACAGGAAAGTCATCCAACAGGAGGAAGAAGAAAACCGTGATGAAGTCGAAGTAAGGGGTTCCAGCTGGAGTACTGCTGCCTACATAATCATGGTTATTGGAGGTCTTGCTTTTGCGGTGTTTGCCGCTCATCACCTTGTTGAATACGCGAGTATGATTGCCTTGGAACTCAACGTTCCGCAAGCTATTGTGGGTACTACAGTTTCAGGAATTGGAACCTCATTACCTGAATTAACGATCGCCATAATGGCTTCGAAGAGAAGTCAAGGGGTAGCCATTGGGACTTTGATTGGCTCAAACATCACCGACCCCCTGCTTTCAATCGGACTTGCTGGCCTTATCTCGCCACTTGCGATTTCCCCGGTTGGTTTTGACTTCATTGTCTATATCTTGATGCCCTTCACGGTTCTTGGATGCGGTATTGCATTACTCATGATGCGCACTTCGTACGAGTTCAAGAAATGGGAAGGATACACAATGATACTCATCTATATCCTCTTCCTTATCACTTTGGAAGCCTATAACCGAAAATGGATTACCTTCTGAATCAATGAAGAGATAAGGGGCGGCTCCTTGGGTTGTCCATGGTGAACTTCCAACTCGACGAGATGCAGGAGATGCTCAAGGAACTGGCCCATGAGTTTGCAGTTGATGAAATCCGGCCGCATGCAGAACACTGGGATGCGGAATCAGTTTATCCGAAAGAAGCCATACAGGCCGCTCACGAAATGGGATTACTCAATTTACATATCTCAGAGGACTACGGCGGACCAGGTCTTGGTTCCATGGAAGAAGTCCTTGTGAATGAGGAATTAGCATGGGGCGACCCTGGTTTTGCTACTGCTGCTTACGCAACGTCGCTGGCATGTGCACCAATTATTACAGGGGCCACAGAGGAGCAGAAGCAAAAGTGGTTGCGTATGGTTTCTGAGGAAGGTAAACTTGCATCTTATGCAGTCACCGAACCTGGTGCAGGCTCCGATGTTGCAGCGTGCAAGACATCTGCAGTCCGAGACGGTGATGAATACGTTATCAACGGTTCCAAAATGTGGATCACAGGTGCAGGCTATGCAGATTTCTTCTTTGTTCTTGCCAAGACAGATGTCGATGCAGGATACAAAGGGATGTCAGGTTTTATTGTTGAAAGTACGGCCGAGGGATTTTCTCTTGGTAAGAAAGAAATCAACATGGGTCAACGTTGCTCAGACACTCGTTCGATACAATTCGATGATGTTCGCATTCCTGCGGACCAGTTGGTTGGAGGTTCAGAATCAGGCGGTTGGATGAACGCTATGAAAGCGTTTGACATGAGCCGTCCAAACATTGCAGCCCATGCTACAGGTCTGGCACGAGCTGCCTATGAGCATGCCTTGCAATATTCAGGTGAGCGTTCTACTTTTGGTAAACCGTTGTATAAGCATCAAGCAATTCAATTCATGCTTGCCGATATGAAGACCAAGATTGAAGCATCTCGCATGCTCACTTGGAAATCAGCGGCAGATTCGGATGCAGGTGTTCAGAACACTGAGTCTGCAGCACACGCAAAACGATTTGCTGCTGATACGGCCATGGAAGTTTCAACCGATGCAGTCCAAGTTTTCGGCGGCTACGGCTATTCTGAAGAGTATCCTGTTGCGCGCCTCATGCGTGGAGCGAAAGTCATGCAGATTTATGAAGGCTCATCGCAGGTTCAAAAGATGATTATTGGGCGAGAAATCACCAAAAACCTATGAGTTGCTGTCGTGGAACTTGTCTGTAAGATGGTTCCAGAATTCGGTTAACTGCTCGTCCCTCGACCTTTTCTTTTCTTCGAGCGCCACTCTTTGTGCTTCTAATTCTTCATCGTTTTCTCTCTGTTCCTCAAGAAAATCTTCCAAGGAGTATCTTTCTTCCATCCACTGTTCATCTTGACTTTCAGTAATATGGTGATGTAATTCCTCTTCCTGCTGTTCATCCATCCAATCTGGGTCGAATTCGGCCATCTCTTCAGTAACAATCATTGTGTCCTGAAAAATCATAATATTTGCTAACATTGGACGTTTGCAGACGATGAACTGTGCAAGCAATGGAATTTCCATTGCCGTTTGAATATCGTTGGACAGTGATAGAATCAAGGAGACAACCTGGTCCCCGATAGGCAGCCCCTGTTCGTTAGCATGTAGGCATAATTGGGCGCAATAATCGTTTGATTCAACGATGTCACTCTCTCGTCTTCCTGCGTTCACTGAGCAATTCCATCCGTTGCCTCCATGATCAAAAATATCATCATGCCCGTGGTATTTCGCATAGATTTCATACCAACGTTTTGATTCTCCTCGAACCCTTACCTTGATTTCAGTTTGAGTGAGAAGAACAAGTGTTGCAGCGGTTGACTTGACTACCCCTTGAAGCAATTCGACGGAACGAAGTTCCGGCTCCGACATTCTGTATCCAGTTTGAGACATGAAGGCCGAAGAAATCGAGTCTATATCAAGAGCAAAAGACAAAGCCGACTTCCTCGTGAAGTTAACATGGTACGGACCCACCCAGCAATTATTCTCGCTGCAGGTGCAAGTCAACGGCTAGGGCAACCCAAATCATTGGTTGGAATTGGTGACACAACACTCGTTGGTATGGCCTACAGGAAACTGGAAAAAGCTGGTTGTTCTCCAATCGTAATTGTTACCCGGAGTGAACTTGTTTTCGACATTATGCAAGAGACAGTTGGTTCGACTGTTCTTTCAAATCCTTCTCCCGAAAACGGTCGAACAGGTAGTCTTCAATGTGCGCTGTTGTCGTTAGCAGGCGATAGAGGACGCATTCCCAAAGGCGTGATTGTCGCACCGGTTGATCGACCTGGTTGGAGCATAGACCACGTCAAATCTCTCCTCGCATCAACGGCATCTGCAGCCCTCACAAACAAAGAAGGAAAGGGCCATCCAGTCTTCATGGACTCGGTAGCCATTGAATCGGTTTTGACTGCGAAGGCCGATGCCTCTTTGAGGGAAATCGTACACTTTTCAGAACACATGGTTGACGCTCCTTTGCTTGGATTAAATATTGATACACCTGCTGACTTGCAAACTCTTTCTCAGCATGAGCAAGAACTCCTCAAGGACTTGTGAAGTGGGTTGCGTAAAGGGTATGTGTGACTGCCTGCAGCACCGTACATGACTGCAGCGGTGATGGCCTGGGCTCTATCGCAGTTGGCCTCCGGCCAGCGAGTGGTTCTAGCCAGCGTTGTCGAGACTGCTGGAAGCGTCCCAGGTAAGGTAGGGGCTCGTCTGGCTATGTCCTTGAATCAAGACTGGACGGGAACTGTTGGCGGTGCAGGTTTGGAAATGAAGGTTCTATCTCGGTGTCGAAATCTTTTGGTATCTCACCATGCACCCTTCGGTGAAGTACTTCGATTTGGATTAAACAAAGGTGCGAAGGGCTATGAAGTGACGCCCCTTGATTCACTGTGTGGGGGTCAGGTGACCCTCTCGTTAGAGGTGATGATACCAATGCCGCATGTGTTGCTAATGGGCGGAGGGCATTGCGGACAAGCAATTGCAGCATCTCTCGATGCATTAGGCTGGAAACATTCTGTGCACGACACTCGCTCGGAATTTACAGATTCATCCCTCTACCCAAATGCTGTCTTTCGTTCGAGTGACGCGATTGATGCTTATTTTTCCAATGAAACGCTTCAATCGATGACCCGCTTTTCAGATGTCCTTTTGCTTGGTCATGATTGGAGTGAAGACCAACAACGTCTTCTCAAACTGCTTGCCATGTTCAGTGTCAATGAGGCTCTACCCGATGGGGTCAGTGGCCCTCGAATAGGCGTTATCGGAAGCCGTTCAAAGTGGCAAGCCTTTGAGAAAACATGCAAAAATGAAGGCATTTCTCAAGAAATCCTTGATGCAGTGATCTGTCCGATTGGGTTGAACATTGGCGCAGAATCACCAGAGGAAATTGCTGTGGCTGTTGTCGCTCAAGTGATGGCTTCGTTCAAGAAGGTCGATGCCAATGCATCGAATTGGCGATTATGATTGCTTTTTCGAAATGAATATTTTCTCTCGGAAATAACGCAATTCTTCTATTGATTCGAGAATATCATCAAGCGCTAAATGGGCTCCTTTCTTTTCGTATCTTCCTGCTTCAGGATACCAACGTCGAGACAGTTCTTTAACCGTTGATACATCAATCATTCGATAGTGCAGATAATCGACCAGGAGAGGCATTTCTTTTTCCATGAATTTTTTGTCGTTCCAAATGCTGTTTCCACACAACGGTGCAACACCTTTTGGTATCCATTTTTTGAGGAATTCAAGCGTTTGGAGTTCAGCGTCCGAGCAAGAGACGCCTTGCGTGCGTACCCGTTCGACAAGTCCACTTGCATGATGGTGAGACGTGTTCCACTCATCCATTCCTGCGAGAAGTTCTTCGGACACCGTTACTGCCAAGTTTGGGCCTGTTTCGAGAATGTTCAATTCGCCATCCGTAATGACCGTCGCAATTTCGATGATGGACTCTTTGGTAATGTCGAGGCCCGTCATTTCGAGGTCAATCCAAACCAAGCGCTCATTTTCTTCACCCATGAATCACCCAAGGGGAATGAGTTTTTCAAATGGGCGTAGGGTTCTTCAAGTGCCCTTCGGAGGGAGAGGTATGACGGATACCCCCGAAGAGGATGTATTGGCGGCTCAAATGGTACCGTCATCTTCGTTTGAACCAAAATCTCTCGTGGCAGTTGCCATCCTAACCTTTCTCCTGATTTTCTCATTCTTTGCACTGTCTTTGGGCGATGAAAATATCCAACAAAGTGTGAGCGAAAAAGAATCTTCAAATGATGATTGGAGAGCCTTTTCCGTCGTTGCTCCAATCGATACAGGAATCAATGTCTACCACGACCATTTCCGAACCAATGAGACGTATCCAGATTGGTTGTTAGACGGCTTAGGGGTCAACAAAATATGCGACTTAACCCTTGAAGGTACGTGGCAAGAGCGCTATGATGCGGACAAGTCTTCGTGTTGGGACACCTTGGGTGCTTCGGATATTGTTTACTTCCCCGGGACTAAAATCATCGGTACATCTCCGGACGGTAACAGCGAAATTCTCATACTCGACGATCCAAGCGATGGCCACGGTTCAGCTGTAACAGGGGCTGTTTTGGATGCGAACCCAAACGCCGTCATTTTCTTTGTCGAAGGATTCAGTACCGAAGCGGTGCTTGCAGCTGCTAATCAGCCGTTGGTTGATATTATTTCTACTTCTTTTGGAGCCCCTGGTTCCTTACCTGTGCCAGGCATTGAGCGCGGAACCGAAGTTGCTGTTGTAGAACAAGGAAAGATGCATGCAGGTGCTGCAGACAACAGTCCTTCTCCAGCGATTCAAGACGCCACTGCTGGGCCACCATGGTCGATTGGTATTGCAGGTTATGCCGAAGAAGGCGATGACCAAAAAGAAATCATGTCCGGCTCGTATCCTGACATTTCCGCCGATTGGACTCAAGTTCTTCCGAACCACGATGACATCGATGGATATCACGAAACTTCAGGAACTTCTTTCGCTACACCTCGAACAGCAGGAATCTTGTCTTTCGTTTTGGAATCTCTCCGAGCTGAATACAGCGATGACAGTTCTGGTGCATCCCCTACATTGCGTGAAGGTATGCTGGTTAACGGTTCAGATGACGAAGGGAACCCGTTCCAAGTTTCAAATCACCAAGTCCGCGAAGCCCTCAACCTTTCTGCTTGGTATCCTGAACTTGACTGGGACCCAACCTCTGGAACAATGCCTATCTCGCCTGTTGCCCCATGTACCCAAACTGGATGGGGTTTGGTGAACCTCTCCAACATCGAACCGATTATTGCTCACCTTAACCAGACCGCAGAACTCTCTCAGCGACCAGGTGACGTGGTTGCATGCATGGATGCAAACCAAGAGATGCGTGAAACATATTGGTCTGCCTACCCTTCAGTTCCGCAATCCGATTACGCAACTTCTGTGACCGGTTCACAAGGCGCTGAACGCCGACTAGAATGATTGAACTTCAACCCAATCGATGACGATTTTTCCATTTTCATGCAAGCCAACAACAGGTTTGTAGCCTTCATGTGGGGTTGTGCTGATTGACTTGACAATGGCTTCGAGTTTACCCGGTGGTAGTCGAATCTCAAATCCTAATCCCGTATCGATGGCAGATGGGAGCACAATTTGTTCTACCACTGGCGTGGCTGCAGCCTTTTGAATCGTTTTCTTTACGACTGGTTCCGGTTCAAGAATGGTTTCTTCCTCTTCGATGAGTTCATCAGTTCTGGCTTCATCATCTTCCTCGAACACCGGCTCAGGTATATCGATTGATTCTTCAACAACGAGGATGGCTTCGTTAGAAACGGTGGCCATAGGCACAGCATCGATTTCATTTTCATAAACTGCTTCGTCATTCTCGAGACGTTGCATCATCAAGAATCCCCATCCTAATGCAATGAGTCCAACTCCAATCCAAGAGAGAGATTGCATTGTATTGCTCTCAATTCCACTGCTGAAGCCGATGAAGGCAAAGATTGAACCGTATCCACCGATAATGCGGCGCCAGCGTGCATCGTTCTCTGGTGAGTATCCTTGGATACCAACTGCGATGAGTACAATCGTTGCTAGTAGCCATCCAACTGTGGACTGATTGAAATCTGCGAATATGAAAAAGATTCCAGACAATGAAAACAATACTCCAGAAATCCCGAGTCGATCAATAAAATCGAGGAAAGAATCATCGTTATCCCAATTAAAGAATTTGAAATCGTACACTCTGTCGTTTTGCAAGGAAAGCCAAGATACAACTATTCCTTCAATCAAGAGAATAGAACCGAGTAATACGCCTTCTGGTACCAAATCGAACTCAGTTTGCAGGAGGAGGTTAAACAACGCCAGAGCATGAATTGCTGGAATAAACAAGGCAGCGCTCGTATATCCCTTGCTGATGATGTCACGAGTGAGGACAACAGCGCCGATGATGGTACCGACCCCGTTGAGCGCTTCGTAACTCAGCATGAACAGAATATAGGTGGCGATGTAGAGCGTGTTGATGAGATCAGATTTCCGTTGGTCGGTGTAAAACTCTTCTCGAGCAGGTGCAACGTTCTTGAATAAAATACCATTACTGCCCATCGAACTGAATCCGAGCGCCGCAAATCCAGTCAACAAAGCGCTCCATGAGAAGGCCAAGGCAAACGAGTTTGTTACCTCTTCAACTTGCATTCCAACGATGAGACTTAGCATGAATCCCAAATGGAGCGCTGGCAATGAGTTGACGGTACCGGTAAGCCATGCGTTAATCATAAGATATGCGAAGAAGATTGCAGGTATCCAACCAATACTCGACGAGGCAGCAAGGATTCCAACCAGCGCCCATCCCCACAAACCGTACCACGGTAATGGTTCACGGTTGGACGCGCTGTTTTTCACCATTCGATTATCCATGATGATGGAATACATCATTTGTCCAGCGATGAGTAACCCTCCAATACGTGGTAAGCCAAGGAAACTATCCTTTGTGAAGTCATAGGCGAGAGAATCGACTGATTCAAACAACATTCGCGCGATTCCTGCGTAATTCAACCAGGTGGATTGTAAGAGGATGAACACAGCTGGAGAAAGCATCAATGGGATGACATGCCGGTGTCGGACACTTCGCACGGTCACAAGACCGAGCATAGAAATCAACAACAACCCACCGGATGTATCAAGGCACGCAAACGCAATCAAACCGAGCATTGCCCAACGGTCTGCGTTTTCAGACAAGTGTTCGGTGTCAATTCCACGTTTTGCGATGAGACTGTTCACATACAGCGGAGCACTGAGGAGAATAAGGTCGAGAAGTATTGGTACTGGCATGATTGCAGTATCGACGTATTTTTCGATTTGGAGCATCTCACTTCGAACTATATTGAAACTGATCGACACTGGCAGAGTGATGGCAAACAAGACCCAGACGCCTGCTGAACGGACTGTAGAGGAGATGATTTCCATTCCACGAATTTCATGGACCAATCCGTAAACAGGTGCTAAGAGCATCAAAATCCATGGATACATAACCAGTGATTGAGATCCATCGGTATCAAAACCATTCCACGGGTCTGACATTGTGACGATACTAAAGCTCATCATAAAGAAAGGAACAACAAGCGAAATACGGGTGAGTTGACTCCAACTGTTCATCTCTTGCCAATTCGCTACTTCCTGTTCAGTATCTTGATCAGGTGTTGTCCATGTGTTTGTTTCAGGATTGTACATTGGTGCTTTGCTTGCAAAACGCTTGGTCCAGTTGAACAAAAGACCAGCATCTAATTCTATAGTTCGGGCCTTGTAGAGCGCGAGGTATCCGACAATGCCGAGAATAAAAATTTGATAATTAAAGTACTCAGGAAGTGCATCATTGTCGAGGAATTGTGGCAAGTTAAGCCTGTCGAGAACGGCGAGCAGTACCATTGAGGCATTAGCAATGATGACGACGAGTGTAGCCTGCATCTTCTCTTTCCATTCACTCTCTTCAGTTAAGTTCGAGAACGCATCCCGAGCGAGATACAACATATAGCCAACAAAGATCCAAGGCATAAACCAATCCTCGGCTTGTATGATTGTTCTTGAGAGAACAAGAGCAGCAAGCATGACAAGATGTGTCCAAGACGAAATTTTGCCTGTTCGTCGTGCGAATTCGGAGGTAGTGAACAGTGCAATCGGTATCACGACTTGCATCCCGTCAAACCCAAATGTTCCGGAGAGAGGAATATTCTCTATGTTTGCGATGACATCGGTCATGAAGTAAGCAACAGCGAGCATAGTGAAGGTGTAATCTGCAACCCATCGTCGGGTTGCTTTGGCGATGAAGAGCATGTAAGGTACCATCAACAATGAGATGGCCCATGGAATGACGCTACCGTCATTCGGCAAAACGACCAAGGCTGCTGCTAGGCCAATTGGCATCCAAGGAACTCTACGTTGTTGTACTGCAGGGAAGTAAAAGGCGAGAACAGCAATCCACAAAGCGACGCTCAAACCAAAGAGGTGGTCTATGCCGAGTTCTGTAGATTTTATCGGGCCGAGGTGGAGGTTGAGGTTCTGGCTTCGGGCAATAAACATGGCAAAGACAATTTCACCCACTAAAACGATGGATGCCTTTTGAATTAATTCGGAACGCAACTCTTGCCTTGAAGCGTAGTAACCTTGGATGGCAATAATGAACACGAGCAGTGACAATGCCCCCCCTTCTCCGCCAATCTCTGCGTTGGTGTTGAACACTTCAAACAAAATCGGAGTAAGGCCCGACACAACAGCCACGACCACAAAATTCAACGCTTTATTGGACCGTAGGGCCATCTCCATAGAGGCAAAGCAAAGCAAGATGAGTGAAAGACCCATTTCGTATGAGATGATGTTGTCAGTCCAACGCATCCAAGGGCCCATCCCAGCAGCTACCAATACGAGTACTGGGGCGTATGCTGAGACCGCTCGGCCAAACCCAGTCGCTCCTTTAAATCGCTTGAAGAGTTGAATCTCAGCGAAAATAAGAGCAATGATTGCAGCCGTCTGTACATAGATAGCATTTGCATTCGGATGCCATTCGACCCATTCATTCGTCACTGGGTCAGTCCATCCACCTGCTAGAAATTCAGCCTGTACTCCAAATAGATCTGTGAAGCCTTCACCTGTGACGAATCCGATTAACCAACGAGAGCCCCACACGGTTCCAATGGTTGCAAAGAAAAGACCGATACCCAGCATGTAATCTTGAACTTCAAAGAGAACATAATCGTTCTTTTTACTCTGAGCCGCAATCCATCCAATGGCAATTCCCGCAGACAAAAAGCCACCTAAGAACAGGATAAGGAAATCGTCGTTCGACGCATCCTCGGCGAAGGCGATGCTGAACAGTCCACCCCAAATTGCAGCGAGGGCAATACCCATCATGATCAGTTGAGAGAATTTCATCAAGTCTCGGTTTGTTGTACCAATAGGGTTCCCCGGACTACGAATAATCATCGGCTGTTCAATCAGCGTCGTATCGTTGTAAATTGTTCCACTGGACGCCGGAGCAGTTGCTTTTTCGAGAAGACCTGAGGCGACAGGTGCAGTACGTCGTGGTGCGGAACGTCTTGGAGCAGGCATGACAATCGAAGGTGAGTTGTTCAAACCTCATTTAAGAGTTGACCCGTATTTCTTTTTTTTTTCCGAGTTCACAGACTACTCTTGGACCTCCGTCGCGACGCACTGTCTTTCAATGGGTTCAAATGTCGAAGAGGTTTGGCTAAGTTAGGTGAAGAAATGTCTGCAGCACGAAAAGCAATCACATTCCTCTGTTTGAGTATAATGGTCCTGCCAACCCTGGCAATGGCTGTACCCGTTTCTGAAACATCAGAACAACCCGTCGAAGAAGGCTGGTGGGTCGAAACTACGGTCGACAGAAACGGTAACGGTATCGGTGACATGATTGAAGTCCACAAAGACAGTCCTTACTTCCTTGACGAAGATAACACTCTGCCACTTATCATCGACTTTGATCACACTCCTGGAAGCGATGAAATCGCAATGCTTGAACGTGAAATTGGATATGTTCACGAATGGACCCTTGACCGTATTGATGCATTGGCTGGTCGGGTACCTGTTGACAGAATCCTTGATGCATCCATTCTTCCTGGAGTCGTAATGCTTGAACTCGATGGCCTTCTTTCTGTGACCAATGGAGACGCAGCAGTCCTCCACGGTGTTGACACAGTTTGGGCAGATACGGGGTACGATGGCTCAGGGACAGCAGTTGCCATCATCGACACCGGCATTGACGGTGCTCACTCAAGCCTCGATGACCTTGACGATGACCCAGCAACCAACGACCCGAAAGTGGTCGCTTTCTACGACCCAGTTAACAATCCAAGCCTCGTGAACGGAACAGAAGTGTTCCCGTACGATGACCAGGGCCACGGATCTCACTGTGCTGGTACTACAGCCGGAACTGGGGCGCCAAATTACGACCATATTGGTATGGCTCCACAAGCATTCCTTGTTGGTGTGAAAGTCCTCGATGCAGCAGGCTCCGGCTCTTTTGCCACCGTCATGGCAGGCATGGAATGGACCGTTGACCATCGCTATGAGTACAACATTCGAGCAGCCTCTATGTCTCTCGGTGGATTTGGACTTATCGAGTGGACCTCATCCGAAGAAGACAGCGTGAATCGAATGGCCAATGAAATGGTCTACAATGATATTGCTTTGTTCATTGCAGCAGGGAACTCTGCTGGACGAGGTACCATCGGAACACCTGGTAGTGCAGAAGATGCAATTACTGTTGGAGCACTTGACAAAGACTCCAGCATTGCAATCTACTCAAGCCAAGGTCCAACTGAAGAGAACCGAGTTAAGCCCAACGTCGCTTATGTTGGTTCAAGCGTCATGTCTGTACAATTCAACTCTGGCGACCAGTATACCGACATGTCGGGCACATCCATGGCCACCCCGGGCGCAGCAGGCGTTGCTGCCTTGATGCTCCAAGCGAATCCCGATTTAACGCCGTTTGAAGTTCGAAATATTATGCAAGAAACCGCTGAATACCGTGCATGTACCTACATGGGCGATGCAGCAGGAATCGATGGTTGTGACGACAATGATGCTCAACACTTGGTGACCAAGAACCGGCAAAACAACGTCTATGGTCACGGAGAAGTTCGTGCACTTGATGCGGTTTATGAAGCGGCAGAGCGAGACTACGCCTTTGATTCTACAATGGAAGTCATGCTTTCGACTGAAAACGGCGCAGATAGCCGTATTCACATGTTCCCTGATGAACTCCTTTCGTATTCAGCAACTGGAGATGTCGATACCATTCAATGGCGTAGTAATCACCTACGAGATGACTGGTCGAACATTCACAGTTTTGACCACGGCGATACCACAGGAACGTTAACTGCCATCGATATTATTCACCAATTGGAACACCTGCCGGGAATCGATTTGGAAGGGAATCACACGATTTCAATCCGTGGAATCAAAGCAAACGACACCGGTGGGCACACTTCATCTCCTCTGATTACTGCCAACATCATGCTTATGGACACAGCATCAGCGTTTGAAACCCAATCTGCGGATACGGGTGTTTCCAGTACCTCAATGCTCCTTGGGCTGGGTGCTTTCATCGTTCTTTTCTTGATTGTTCTTTTGGTAATTAACGTCATTACGAACAAAGAGGAAGGCACACTTGCTGGCATTGATTTCAACACTCTTGGGGACCAAGAAATGAGTGATGTCATCACCCAACAGGTGGACGATGAAGAAAAATCATTATAGCGATAATTTCCGTAAAGCCGGAGATGAACTCAAAAGATAGAACGAAGTGGTTGGCGCATGCGCTGGCCGAAAGACCCTCAAGGTGGAGAACACCCACGCATTAATCGAATCTATCGCTGGGTTCGACGCCTGTCAAGGTCTCTTGTCAGTATTTGGTTCCGGGAAATCAACATCGTTGATGACGAAAACCTTCCTCAAGAAGGTGGTATTATTTTCATCGCTTGGCACCCCAGTGGTTTGATTGATCCTATGCTCATGCACGCATCGCTCCCTGGGCGATTGTCGATGATTGCAAAGCACACGCTGTTCAAGATTCCTCTTCTCGGGCGACTGATTCGGGGTGCTGGAGCAGTTCCCATTGAACGGACTCAGGATTCTGATGATGTCGATGGAGCGAAGTCACGTAACAAAAACCAGTTGGACAGTGTAGCTTCAATCGTCGCTGAAGGCGGTCGACTGATTATTTTCCCAGAGGGTACTACGCATACGGAGTCTTCTGTTAAGCGCGCCCGTTCGGGTGCCGCTCGAATTTTACTCGCTGCACGAAGAAAAGCTCATGCAGAAGGGCGTTCAGAACCACAACTGGTGCCTATAGGGCTGCATTACTCCGAATCACACACCTTCCGAGAAAGGGCTGCAGTCATCGTGGAGAGGGTTATGAAATTTGCACCGGTACCATCTTTGGTTGAAGATCCTGATGAACAAGATACGCTCGACAGAAAATGGGTTTCGGACGTCACCGGTTCAATTGGTGTTGAATTAAACCGTGCCAGCCTCTCAAAGACGACTTGGAGGGAGCGGACATTGATTTGGAAAGGCAGAAGTTTGGCTTATGCTGAAAAAGCACGCCAATCCGGTGGAAAATTGGTCAAGCCAAGTTATGCGGAGTCCGTTATGGGTGCACGCAGAGTACGTGCGGGTTGGGAATATCTTGCTGAACAAGACCCGTCCCTCACCGGAAAATTGGTTGAAGACTGCGAGCATCATTTTGAGCAGTTAGAAGAACGAAACATCACACCTATTGATGTCGATGCACGTCCAGAACATTTGACCCGTAAAGATTCAGCAAAAGTCCTTTTTTCCTGGCTGTGGGCGGGAGTTTGGATGCTTGGTCTGATTACTTGGAGTGCTGTCTTTGGCAATCTCATACCCTACAGAGGTAACGCTACGGCTGTTAAAATAATGAAAAAGAGAGGAGCGGACCAATCGATAATTGGAACTCTGAAAGTCCTCACTGCAGTCATTTTCTTCCCCTTATGGTGGATTGTGGCATCGGTAGCGCTCACATGGATGCTGCTTGCTACTGCAAGTCCTGTGAATGAGCTTCTAGTCCGGCATTGGTTGTTGGAACTTTTGACATTCCTCCCCGCAGTCCTGGTGTTCTCCCTGCTCTTTTTGTGGTGGCCTACATCCGCCAAACTGCATCTGCGGCTGTATGCGCGTCTGGTCGTGAGTTCACGGGCTATGCGCAGATGGAAAGCGTGGAAAGACGATGAATACAATTGGGACTTGCTGGTCAAACAACAGCGCCAATTGGCTGGGCGTTTGGTTGGCTTAGGTGAAGGCCTCGTCTTACCGGGCGACCCAGATTGGGTTGACCCGCCCGCGGGCAGTGATGATGTTGTATCGGTCAAGAAAAGGTCCATTCCGGAATCCATTGCAAATTCGTGATTCGTACTCTTGGCAAAGGGCGCATACCCTATGTTGATATGCGGGGTCCACCACGTCGCCTTTGGCGACAGATTATGGTGGGTAGCGAACATATCGAAATGATACCAAGTCCAGCGAAAAATGTCTGGTCTGCAGAGGTCAACGGGACTCCAGTTGAAGTGCTGGTTCCATCCAACGCAGTTTTGCTCGACGTCTTGCGAGACAAGGTTGGGACGCTCGGCGTGAAGCGAGGTTGTGACCTCGGTACTTGTGGCTGTTGTACCGTGATGGTGGATGGCAATCCTCGTCTATCCTGTCTCTGTCTTGCTGGTCAGGTCGAAGGCTCAGTTATTACGACGGTTGAAGGGCTTGCTGATGGTGCTCACCTCGCACCTATTCAGACATGTTTTGCTGAGCATGGAGGCTCACAGTGCGGATTTTGCACGCCTGGTTTCCTCATCTCGGCTCAGGCATTACTGAACGAAAACGATTCACCAACCGACAAAGAAATCGCTTGTGCGATTGAAGGCAATCTTTGCCGTTGCACAGGGTATCAGCAAATCATTGATTCAATCCAAGGAGCCGCTGCTATTCATCGCGGTGAAGTCGCGGCTGCAGCACCTGCAAGTGACCCACATCCTGACCCTCATCCAGAGGGTCCTGAAGAACCCAATATGCCTCCTGGCCATGCTCGGTGATGATTATGTCAGGAGGATATCGTCAACAACCCGGTGGCTCAGGCCCAACGACCCGAAAGGACGGCAAGCGCGTTGCGGGTAAGCAATCGTTTCCTCCGCCCGGCTCTGGTGGTTCACACCCTCACATGAAACCACGAGATTTGGACTTCATTCCTGAATCCGTCGGTGGGAAAGAGGAACAACCAGCGGGCTCCCACATACACGACCGTGCTCGAACCGGTACGACCGTTGGTAAGGAAATCCCACTCGTTGATTCGAATGCCAAAGTTACTGGACAAGCATGGTACGGTGACGATGTCCGTTTGCCAAATGAAATCATTGGCAAAATTCTTCGCTCCCCGCATCACTATGCCAGAATTAAGTCGATTGACACCTCTCGAGTTGAGGCTCTCCCTGGAGTATTGGCTGTAGCCACTGGTGAAGATTCACCTCACCGTTTTGGCGTATTGCCGGTGACGAAAGACGAGCATGCAATGGCTGTTGAGAAAGTTCGCCACGTGGGAGACCTCGTCGCTTGTGTTGCTGCAGTTGATGAAGCAACGGCACTCGAGGCACTCAATTTGTTTGACGTGGAATGGGAAGTTCTTGAACCGGTATTCGATCCCAAAAAGGGCCTCGAAGATGCAGATGAACCCATTCACTGGAGAGGCAAGTACCATTTGTCCAAGACCAACGTTCAGAAGCGAGTGTTCCAAGAGTTTGGAGACCGTTCTTTGGTCGACAAGCCTCACGCTGAATCCCATGGGAAATGGAGTATGGCAGGTGTCCATCATGGATTCACAGAACCTCACGCAGTTGTTGCTCATTGGGGTCCGAATGGAAGGCTTCAACTCTACACGCCACAACAAGTTCCTCACTACACACACCGAGCACTTTCGACCGTTCTTGACGTTCCAATGCACCAAATCAACGTCATACGCACCTTCGTTGGAGGCGGATTTGGTGGGAAATCCGATCCATTTCCTCACGAAATGTGCGCAGCGATTCTGGCTCGTAAAGCTGGCCGACCAGTCCGAATTACCTTTGACCGGGAAGAGGTCTATTGGATCAACAGAGGCCGTCACCCAAGCCACATCGAAGTGAAGATGACTGCAGATGAAGATGCTCGAATTTCAGGGTTTGATATCGACGCACTGATTGACGGAGGTGGTTTTGCTTCCTTTGGCCACGTCACTTCGTACTACAACGGCGTTTTAGCCACCGCCCCTTACGAATTGGGTTCTTTCCACTACACCGGTGCTCGGGTTTGGACCAACAAACCTGCTTCTGGGGCAATGCGTGGGCACGGCGCAGTCAACACTCGTTGTGCGGTTGAAGTTGGACTTGATGAAATGGCTGAAACCATGCAAGTCGACCCTATTGATTTGCGACTTGCCAACCTTCTCCCCCCGCACAGCAGAACCATCAGTGGTTTTCGAATTACCTCGAACGGTATGCGTGAGGCTTTGGAAAAAGTCCGTGAAGGTTCGAATTGGGATGAAAAGTTTCGCCAGATGCCACTCGGAAAAGGAATTGGCATAGGTTGCGGTTTCTTCATCTCCGGCTCTGGGCTACCTATCCATTGGGACCCGAATCGATTCCCGCACGCAACAGTCCACATTCAAGTGGATATGGACGGCGGCGTCACCGTTCATACGGGCGCCGCAGACATCGGGCAAGGTTCGACCACTGCCGTTGCTCAAGTGGTTTCTGAAGTACTGGCTTTGCCGATTGAAATGATTCATGTTCGAAGCCATGAAAGCGATACCTCTCCAGTTGATTTGGGCTCATACTCAAGCCGTGTGACGTTCATGAACGCCAATGCTGCAATTCGAGCAGCACTTGAGATTCGAGAGCAATTACTCAATGCAGCTTGGGATATTCTTGGATACCACCCAGACAATTTGGTCCTCAACGATCGACGAATCTATTACAAGCACGACCCAGCAATTGGCGTTTCATACCTCAAGGCACTGCACAAGGCTCAGGAAGACAAAGGTTCGCTGATTGCTAGCGGCGCATACCGTTCTCCACCAATGGGCGGCGTTCACAAGGGCGCTGCTGCAGGCCTCGCCCCAGCGTACTCTTTCTCAGCTTACGTGGCTGAAGTTGATGTTGATGTCGAAACGGGAATTATTCGTTGCACCGATGTTTGGGCGGCTCACGATTGCGGCAAGGCGCTCAATCCCATGGCTGTGAAAGGACAAATTATCGGTTCATGCCACATGGGACTTGGACAGGTATTATCGGAGAAGATGGTTTATGGCCGTACAGGACACTTGCAGAATGCAAACCTTCTGGACTACAAGATTCCATCCGTGCACGAGATGCCACATGTAGAACCAATCATCATCGAATCATGCGATCCCGAGGGACCTTTCGGTGCTAAGGAAGCAGGTGAAGGACCTCTTCTCCCTATTTTACCCGCAGTTGTCAATGCAGTTTACGATGCAATTGGCATCCGGTTACGCGACCTACCGCTCACTCCGGATGTTGTTTTCAAAGGAATTGAAAAGGCCCTGAAAAATACGGGTGTTGATGACCCGTTAGATCTTCCAAGCCCTCGTTTGACCCATGGTTCATTGCAACCGACCCTCGTAGCGCGTGCACAAGAACACAAAATCCGTGACAAGGCCCGTCAACGAACCGAAGATACAAGCCCGTATGTGAACGGAGTTCTGTTTGGCTTTGACCCTACTATTCCTTTGGAAGACCAGGTTGAAGGATGGCGCACAGCCACCGAACCGGATCCTGAGCAATTGGCTGAACTCGGTCTAGCAGGCCGTGCTTGGTTGAAAAAAGAACAGCGAGAAATGGGGGGTGAAAACTGATGCTTATGCCACCGTTTGTGTTGCACAATCCAACAACTGTGGAGGAGGCTTGCGCACTGGCCGGCTCCCTCATGGGGAAGGGTGAAGAATTTGATTGGGTTGCTGGAGGTACCGACTTGCTTCCGAATTACAAATGGCATTTGAACCCAAAGCCGCATGTTATTTCTCTCGCTCGAATTGAAGGCGTTGACACTTTGTCGTTGCAGGAAATTGGATGCATGGCTCGACTTGCAGACCTAACCGTCGAGAACGGAATCCATCCTTTGGTTGTCGAAGCTGCAAGTAAAGTCGCCTCTTCTTTGATTCGAAGGAATGCTACGCTGGGCGGTAATTTATGCCTCGACACACGTTGTTTCTGGTACAACCAAGGCGAAGACTGGCGACGTTCGATAGACTGGTGTCACAAAGCAGACTGCGGCACAGGTGCTGACTGCCGAGTTATTCCGAATCAAAACACATTATGTGTGGCGACCTATCAAGGCGACATTGCACCTACGCTTATGGTTCTGGATGCTGAAGTCCACCTGATCGGTCCCAATGGATTGCGTACGATGCCTTTGCAAGAATTTTACCAACTCGATGGGATGAAGAAGAATGTTCTTGAAAAGGGAGAGTTTTTACTTAAAATCACTCTTTCTGACGAAGGTGCATCTCGAACTGGCTCTTACCAAAAACTACGGGTCCGTGACACTTGGGATTTCCCTGAAGCGGGCGTTGCTGCATCATGGATTCCTGGTGATGCCTCTTCGCTCAAAGTTGCCACTACAGCGCTTGAATCCATTCCTCGATGCCACCCTGATGAAGTAGCTTCGGTTCTCGAAACAGAATGGGATGGAATGAATTCCGTCAAGACCTTGGCTTCCGAGATTCGAAAGAGTGTAAAGCCAGTAAACAACACCTCACTTCCACCGCGCTATCGTAAATCGATGGTGCGAGTACTGACCAAACGTGCGGTTGAAAAAATGCTAGAATGAAGTGAGACTATGCAGCAGAAAAACCTCGTACTTCTCACGGCATTTCTTTTGGGATTGTCCGTCTTTAGCGGTATTTCTGTTCAAGCGCAATCACCCATTGAAGGGCCATCATGGACAATCGGTTGGGCCACTGACATGGATTCGACCTTCATCGTCGATATGGATATTGATTGGGATGCCGAAGGTGAAGTTGTCGTCTATGTTGAAAATAACGCAATGACGCAGCTTGAACTTTCTCTTGAGTATGAATTTGAGACATGGGTGCCGTTCACCTTTTCTGGCCCCGAGACCTTTTCAGTCGCCGCAAATGGTAACGAAACATTCAGTATTGAATTTGACTCTATCAATGACGATGAGGCACGCGAATACAACCCGGATAACGATTCAACGTTAACGATTACAGCAGAGCAGAAAGTTGGCGACACAACCGCTAGTTCTCAAGAATTGGATGGTGATTTTAGCGTTCCAAAAATCTTCGATCTTAGGCCCTCAATAACTCTCTCTGAGGAACAATTATTTTCAGGTTCTTCCATTGAATTAACAGCCCAAATCCTCAACAATGGTAACACGAAGGACGCCATCAAAGAGGCTTCAGTTCAGTTTAGGAGTTGCCCTCATTTGACCATGGTTGGCGTTGAAGAACTTTCCAATACTGTCGTTGAGCCTACCGGTGCTCAAAACGGCAAGGACACCTTTGTCACCCTGACGCTTGAAGCCTCGAGCAGTCAACCAACGCGAGTTTGTGAAGTAACGCTTTCACTTGAATCTGAAGGTGATGAAGCATCACGCAGTGCAACTTTTGATGTGGATGTGAAGGCTTCAGAGTCGGAAGAGGATGATTCCTCATCCAATGACGATGACCAAGACGAAGACCAAGCCATCTTGACTGAAGAATCCAATTCCGTACCTTGGGTTGGCGCCATAGAGTTACTCATGTTACTCGGTTTAGTTTCTGCACTTCGCAAGCAGTCTTAACTGACTGTATTTCCTCGTTTTTCTGTTATTTTTAGCGTTTTTGGCGCATTTTTAAGGAATTACTGAATAGACTGAAATGGCTTTTCCCTCTCCTATTAACCTGTGGCTTCAAATCATGCATGAACAAGCATTAAGTGTGGAGCGATGTTCCGACGGTTGTTTATACCGTTGAGACTACGGCAATCGCACAAGGGGGGATAGAAATAGCAGAAGAAGATTCCAGCAAGATTTCTATTGAAACTTGGCTCAAAGTCGGGTTTGTTTCATCGTTGTTCTTGTCAATTATTATTGTCACAGCAGTCAGTTGGAACAAGACGACGGTTCTTTCGCCATACAACAACGCTTCAGACGAGTATTCAATGCAACAGTTGACCGAAATGAGGGCCATTCTTGAAGGTAAAGACTACAGCATAGCGAACACAATGTCAACACCAATGCTGGTCAACGATTGGAACGATCCTCATCGTACAATGCTTATCATCGCAGGTCCTGAAAAACCATTCGATGCTGCAGAAGCATCAGCGCTTCATGACTTCGTCACCCAAAAAGGAGGCAAGGTTATCTTGGCTGCAAGTTCAACCAACGCTCAACTTGTCGCAGAAGAATTTGGTGTGAAATATTTCGACGCTCCAGTATATGACGACCAACGCTATTACGAAGTCGAGGATTCAGTTGGTGTCATTCAACCCGCAGATTATCGACGTCTTTGGTCTGCCGCTAGTGTCAACCAAAACATCAGCGAGATGGGCGATGAGAAACTCATTCCATGTTCGGATGAAGCCGTTTCAAACGCACAAATTGACAACTGCCGCATGCCCGTTCTTTTCCACCGACCTACTGCAATTCAAGTTCTCGATGAACAGACCGATTCAAACCGGGAGGTCAATATCCTCGCAGCTGCATCAACATCAGCACGTGTTGCAAAGTATCCAGATAACATTGACAGTGACCTCAATCCAACTCTTGGAGAAGGCATGACTGGCCTCATTATTCGTATCGACTATCCGGTTAACGATGTGCTTGACAAAAAGCCAAACAACGACATTGGTGAAGTTGATGTCACCGGTTCAATCGTTTTCGTATCCGACCACTCCGTTCTTGCGAACCACTTGTGGGATGCAGACCTAGCAAAAGAGAACGGCTACCTTCAATGCACTTCCCCTGCCTACATCGAAAACGGTCACAACTGCTGGGACACGGACCCGAATGGACTCTCCTCTGCACAAGGTGATACAAATTGGGACGGTAACAGCAAATACTTCTCTGCCCTCATCTACGATATGATGGAATTCGATAACGCTGAACTTTCAAACACCATCCGCCGCTCTCCTTCGGAACACTACGTCGTCTTTGATGAGAGCCGGCACGTATCGAGCGCTCTTGCATCACCATTCACTGAAGCGATTGGGGCTGTTGTTCTCTTGACCAGTGATGTTGTTCTTAAGTGGCTCATCATCCTCAATCTCTTCGCACTACTTGCTATTGCAATCATGGTGGTTCCAGAAAAAGAAAACTGGCGCCACGTGTTTGACCTTACTCGTTTCAGAGAGCGTCCAAAGAAACTGGATTCTTCCCAATATCAACTCCGAACCAGGGAAGCTCTGCTCTCGAAGGTTCGCCAGTTTAATGATTTGACGCGTGATGAATTCATGCGAAAGACCCCTGCGGAAATCATGCAAATGGTTCGTGACCCGCGCTTGGTTGAGCTCATCAGCTCCAGCCGTTCCTACTCCAACGAAGAATTGAGGGAAGTTATTCCTCATATACGACGTTGGGGAAATTGATAATTGGAGGAAAATAGACATGCAACCCCCCGCCCCCCCAGCAGCCCCGCCCGCGCCAGCGCCAGCAGCTCCTGTGGCCCCAGCAGCACCTGCAATGCCTGCCCCAGCAGCGCCAATGCCTGCGGCACCTATGCCAGCAGCACCAGCGCCTATG
>JABGTJ010000036.1 GCA_018691345.1 Methanobacteriota archaeon | reverse complement strand
TGCTTATCTGCGCATGATGGCCGTGAGGATGAAAAAGAACGTGAAGGCAGCAACCATCTGAAAGATGACATCGTAAAAGAAGGCCAGATATGTTGTAACGAGTAGACTTGGTATTGAGAAACTGAGAAGCCGCCTCCATGTCAACAGTCTCTTAGGCGGCTCTTCGAGGTACGGCGAGCCTGGCATTGAATCACCTTAGAACGATGTTCGGCATGCGCCTTGTACGACAATTTCGACTAAAGCGCCTGCTGGTAAAGCGGCTGATGCGAAAGCTGCTCGTGCTGGTCTGACTTCGATGTCTTCCACCCAAGCGCCATAGACTTCGTTCATTGCAGCGAAGTCGTTGATGTCTGCCAAGAGAACTTGAGCAAAACAGAGATTGTGTTTTGAGAGTTGAGCAGCATCAAGCAGAGCATCGATTTTGTCCAATGCGCCCTGCGTTTGTGCCTTGACATCATCGCCTGCTTCAACGTCGATTTGACCTGAAAGCCAGATGGTTCCGCCTGCTTTGACGCCCGCAGAATACGGTCCGTACTTGTTTGCGCCTTCCAATTCGATTTGTTCCTTCTCCATGGGTACGCCTTGATGTCCGTTCCCTTAACTTCTCGCAACAAGGCGATGCATTGAGGGTGGGTTGTCGACTGCAGGAATCATGCGCACCTGTTGGGTCTTGGACCATCCTGCGCATGTGCGTCTTCTTGCATCGTTTTTGAAGGCAGGTCAAAGCAACGATGTCATCATTGCAACCCAGCGCCGTGAAGTTGAACAGATGCTCGAACAAGGTGACGGCTACATTCCTCGCCGACAAACGCACTGGGTTGAACGCCCAGTTGGCGAATCTCGTCGCAAGAAGGCGCTCGCCCGATGGCGTTCCAGTCACCGGTTCTTGCGACAATGCACCGAACAAGGTGAACCGATTCAACGGATTGTTAGCATCGGCGCTCCACTCGAGTTGATGGCATGGAAATCACCTTTTTTACGCCGGAAAATCAGTTCCATTACCGAGCGCTGGTACATCACTGACACTGAGGTCAACCACATTGCACACAAACTTGCGCTCAAATCAGCAACCGATGTTGTACTTCCAACGCACTGGAACGAAGGACTTGATGACGGTTTCTCTTCGAATCTCGACCGTGTTCGCCTGCATCGTCTTGATGGATTGCATGGCCATGTTCACCTGCGCCCGGCCCAGCGCCCGTCAGCGGTCAGTCAACCTCCTCGCGTTCTTGTTCGTCGACTTATGGGCAACGGGGTTCATGACAGCGATGAGTTGCTTGATTTTCCAGAGGACATGCTCGATGGTTTACAGATCACATCCGCTGATGAGGAGCACTATACGGGCGATGTGTGGTCGCTTGACCGGCAACTTGCTGCTCATGATGCAGTCATTACTCAATCGGTGACGCTTGCCAGTGAAGCAGCGTTGCTTGGGACTCCAACGCTTCTGCTCTCCAGAGCAGAACGAGGTTTTCTTGAGCGCTTAGAATCCGAGGGCCATCCGCTGTTTCGATGGAAGAAAGAATGTGAAGGGGATGAATGGAAGAACTTGCATGCACAGTTCCTCACTGGGATTCATCTCACCGATGCACTGGAGCCTGAAGAATGGCCGAATGCTCGTCAACACCTTGCTGAACTGCTCAAATCCGAACTCATTGATTGAGCCAATTTTTCAAGATGGTGAGATGGTCGCCAGCGAATTCAACTTCACCGGAAAGAAGCGTTTCAATAGGCCAGAACCGAGCATCAGCAGCATCATCTCCTGCAATCGGTTGTTGATGTTCATCGACTTGAATCTCATAGACGATGCTTACGATGTGTTTGCGAGGGTCGCGCTGCGGATTGCCCATGACCATCAGGAGTTTTGCATCAGCACCATCCATGCCCGTTTCTTCCTTGAGTTCGCGTAGAGCCGCATTCATCGGGTCTTCATCGCGTTCGACAAATCCACCCGGGAAAGCCCATGAACCCGCCATAGGAGGGTACTTGCGCTGGATGAGCAAGACTTCATCGCCTCTACGCACTGCGGAATCAGCAGCAAGAGCAGGATTCAACCACCCGTTGCATTCGTCGCACACGACCATACAATTACTCTCCAAACCGCCGGCGTCGTTCTTGGAACGTTCGAATCGCTTTGAGCAAATCTTTCTTCTGGAACGACGGCCAAAATACGTCCGAAAAATACAATTCTGAATACGCCATTTGCCACAGTAAAAAGTTGGAAATACGTTCTTCTCCACTGGTTCGAATAACCAAATCTGGGTCGGGCATATCACCGGTGTACAATCGTTTTGAGACTGCTTTTTCATCGATTTGTTCGAGTTCAAGATCGCCTGATGCATGCTCCTCAGCAATCGATCGAATGGCGTCAATCATTTCTTCTCTGCTACCGTAGGCAAGACAAACAGTGAATACGAAGTTGTTGTATTCAGCCGTTTTATTCTCAGCATAATCAATGGCATCTTTGACGCTCTTCGGGAGAAGTTCTCGACGACCAATCACTTGGACCTTGACCTTATTTTCGTGAATCCGTGGGTCGTCTGCGATTTCGCGTAGACCTTCATTGTACAGTTTGAACAAAGTTTTGAGTTCTTTTTCCGGACGGTTCAAGTTCTCAGTGGAAAGGGCGTAAACGGTCAGCCAAGGAATGCCAATTTCCAACGTCCAGTCAAGAACTCGTTCAAGCTTTTCTTTTCCGATGCGATGGCCAATACCTGTTGCAAAGTTGCTCTTCCAAGCAAAGCGACGGTTACCGTCCATGATGATGGCAAGATGTTGAACCTTGACTTCGTGCTCAAGCACCTCGCGAAGAAGTTTTGACTCAACCGCATGGCCAAGCACATCCCCCATCCGTTCCGAGATACCCATGTCCCCGCCTCCATGCCTGCGTAGCGTGCACATCGTATGATGTCATCCCCTGCGTATACTCCATCAGAAAGGCGAGACTTGAGAACCTCCACCCCTTCGCATGAGCATGGACGAACCAGCATGGTGGCCTTCCGGCGTCGCGCTCTCTTCCATTGACGAAGTACGCTCAGAAGGCATACTTCGCACCTCGTTCGGAAAAACCACGGTGTGGGATTTTGAATCCTACCTTCAACCAACTGAGTGGAACACTTCACCTGAATCCGGTGTACAATGGGGTGAATGGGACTTTGAAATTCATACCGTTGAGGTGCAATCGGTGACGCAGTACGGACTTATTGTGAATTTGAACGACGCCTTTACCGCCTCAATTCTTGCGTTCGGTGTTGGAGACGATGTATCGAGGTTATCTCGTTATAACCCATGGAATAGCGTTCTGCAAAGTCAGTCGCTTTTGCTCCCGATCGCTGGTTGGACGGTTGAAGGAAACGACCGAATCTTGATTTATCCGCGGTTTAAAATCAAACCATTTGACGGTCAAGCGTCAACGATGATGGAATTAACCCGTCAACTTGGAACAATACACACTGCACTGATTGAGTTCTCAACACCGAACACTGAACGGCGTTGGAACGACCGATTGAAAGCGATTGAAGACGAACTGAAATCCAACACAATGTGGCGAGCTCCGCATTCCAATTCGACCGTCGGATTGCCCCGCCTGCATCTTTCCATTGATTCGCTGACTGAAGTTGATGGCGTGCTGAACTTTGTCCCCATGTCTCGTTCGCTTGCGGAACACCTGCTGTGCGAAAACGACCGTCTTCCATCGCTTGCAACTTTGATGATGCTCGAACATCAGTGGGCTCGAAGAGACGGTTTGAATGAACAGCAGCGCCAGGAGTTGTTGGAAGTTTGGGGTAACGCTGTGCCTACCGAATGGTCAAGCCGCACAGCGTTGTCTACCGTTCTTGGCGGCGCTTGGGTTTGGCGCTACCATGCAACGCTTCTCGAATACGCTCAAGCGACTGCGTTTGCCGATAACGCAGTCAAGAACGATTGCCGAAAATGGTTGCGGGATGTCTCACGTCTTCAAGCGCATTTGGGCACATTACGGATGTGGAAGTCGGGTCAATGGGTTGGCATAACCGGGCTTGCTGTCGCCTTTTTCTCGTATCGTATGGACTCATTTGCACCACAGCAAAGTCTCGTATTGGCCTTGCTGAGTCTTGGGGCAGTGATTGCCTCCAACGCCGTCTATCGATTCAAAGACCCGAAGGCGTATTGATCAAGCGTTCATCATCATTCGGGCGTCGAAGAACTTCAGGTTCTTTTCCTTGGCTAACTGCATCAAGCCGAGCAGGAAGGATTCCTTTGCTTCTCGCTCCGGTGCGCCACCGGCAACATCCCAGTACAGGTTGAGTGAAAGGTCGAGCGATTGTGTCGAGAGGTTCGAAACTTGACACCACGAACTTTCGTGCTTAACGGTGACTGTTGAAGAGGTGATGAGTTCCATTACGCCGTCGCAAAACGATGCGACGTCATCTGGATTTGAGTTGAGGTCCAGGTGGAGCAATGATTGCCATCGGCGCCAGCGTCGCTTGCCGAAGTTCTCGATTGGAGTGTTGACCAAGTTGGCGTTTGGAACGGTTACTACGGTATCTGCCGCAGTTCGAATAAGGGTTGTGCGGAGGCTGATTTCCATAACTTCACCTTCCACTGAGTCGACGATGACCCAATCGCCGACCTTGAACGGTCGGTCGAGCAGTACGGTTGTTGCCCCGAACAGATTGGATATCGTGTCCTTTGCTGCAAGAGCAAGAGCCAGACCGGAAATTCCCAAACCAGCAATCAAGGAGGTGAGGTTGAAGCCCAATGCATCAGCGATGAAGACCGCTCCCAAGGCAATAATGAGGAACCGCAAAAGGCTCTCTACTGCAGAAATAAGGGTCTTTTCTGAACCGTCAAGTTCATCGTCTTTATCGAACAACTCGACAACATCTTGAACGATGGCTACCAAACGGAAAGCCCAAACAACCAGCGATATAGCGAAAATGAATTGCAGTAGATTTGGTAGTAAATCTTGCAGTACACTCGGGAGAATGAAACTGTTGCCCTCTTCCTGGTGGAGCTTGATGAGGGCGTTGAGGATGTACAGCGTAACTCCGGCACCGGCAGCGGTTCCGAGTGCCTTATCCGAGTCTTTGACCGTTTTCGATTGAATCGAGTCTGAAGGAATAATTTTTTTCAAAACTCTTGGCGCCATTAACATGGTGGCTAATCGAGCGATGATACCAATCAACAGAAGCCCGATTAACAACGAAACTGTGAGGTAATTGAGTCCCAATATTTGGTCCATCCAAACTGAATCTGCTTCAGGTGTGAGGAAGTTGCTCATAGACCATCCAATAGGTGCTCCTATTGGTCACTTCCGCTTGTTTCCTGTCCCCTATGGGGACAAGCGAGGCCGCGAACGCTTCAAGAAGGCGAGCCGACTGGGATACACGATACCATGATTCAAAACGGCAAGGTTCTCCGCACTCGCCCCTCGTTTGGAGTCCTCATTGTGCTCCCGCTTCTGTTGTCTCTGTTTGCACCAGTAGCAAACGCAGACTTTGCTCAAGAAGAGCCTACTGGGACCGAACCTGGAGACATTTGGTCTGACGATTACAACAATATGATCTTCCCATGGGCATCAGAGAATGAGCGTGTTTTGCAGTTCAAGGAATACCATACTTACGATACGATGAAGACTCGCATGCTGCGTTTGGCCGAAGACAATCCCGATATTTTCCAGTTCCATGAAGGTATGAACGGCGGCACAAATGCACGAGGCGAAGAAGTCACAGCCGATGCTTACGAAGGTTGGTATTACGGTCACGCATCTCCGTGGCTGAAAATTACCGGCGATGTTCAAGGCGGTGAATACAATGCCTATGTCGGCGATACCGGCAATTATGAAGATCGTCACGATGTGATGATTGTGGGCAACCACCACGCACGTGAATGGATGTCCTACACCGTTGCCATCATGCAGATGGAAGTCATTGCCTTTTCTTACAACAACATCGGGTACGACAACGACGGCGATGGCCTCATTGACGAAGACCCATGGGGCGATGCTGATGGCGATGGTATCCTCGATGACGACGGCGACTGCCTCGCTCTTGCGACCAGTCCTACGAATTATCAAGACTCCAATGGCGATGGTACCAACTGCGGTCCTGGAGATTTGGGAGTCGATGAGGATTATTCAGAACAGTTCATCACAGACTTGGTCAATTCTCGTGAAATTTATCTTATTCCTATGCTCAACGTTGACGGCAACATCTACGACCGTGACGTCTACATGCCAGGCCAATGCCCTGGAGAAGAACCTTGGGAATGCTCGGCTGCTGGTTGGAGAAAGAACCTACGCGATAACACCGTGACAGGAGTTACTCCGATTCCTGATTTGGATGAAACAGTTGATGAAGGCTGTGACGGCGTAGACCTAAATCGAAACTACCAATTCGAGTGGGGCGCCCCTTTGGGTGCTACCGGTCCACTGATCCCTGGTGCATGTTATGCGGGCCAGAATAACGATGTGTACAACGGGCCGGTCGACGATACAGATAACGACGGGGATGGTCAAATCAATGAAGACCACGTTGATGGAAAAGACGACGATGCTGATGGCGTGACCGACGAAGACTGGTGGGGCGGAAACTCCGAACCTGAAACAAAATTCATTCAGGACTTGACCGAAATGAACGATGACACCGGCGACGGTTCCAGCGAGTTCAAAGCGACCATCACGCACCACTCCTTCTCGGAACTCATTCTCTACCCGTGGGGTCACTGCACAAACTGCCAAAGCCCTGACCATGAACAACTCAAGTACCACGGCCAGCAAATGGCCGACATGACTCAATATGCAAATCTGCAATCCTCGGACCTCTACCCGACTTCCGGTGATTTCTGCGATTGGCACTACGGTGTTCACGGCTCTTACTGCTATACCTCCGAAATTGGAACTGCCTTCCATCAGAACGAGGTCGACATTGACCACATTGCCGTGCGAAACCTTGGAACTGGATTCTACATTGCTGAGATTGCTGACAGCCCTCGTGAGCGTGCAGACTTAGCCATCGCCAACATTTCTCAACAAAATTACCTCAAAGCGGGGGACAAGGTCGACATTCCAGCTGAAGGAGATATCCCAATTGATCTGTGCGTTTCTGCTCAGTTCCCATACAGCGAGTCTCAAAGCAAAATCGAATGGCGAACCGTCAAACCAAGTCGGCTGCAAAGTGATTACGGGCCACGGGAATGGGCTACAACCCCATGGCAAACCGTTGAGGTAAACATGATTGAAGACGAAACATGCTCACTCCCAGACGGCAACGGTACTGTATTGCGCGGTATGGTTCCTATTTCGGAAACAGCTATCGGTAAACTCCATTACAAAGCCACATTATCCACGCTTTCAGGTTCTGATTTGTTCCAATACCCTGCTGAAGGTGCGTACTATCAACTCGATTTGTCGTACCGTGCAGCCTATGGTAATTTCATCGGTTCGTTGTTCATGTTCGGACTCACGGCGACCTTTGTATGGGGCGGATTAGCAGTATGTTTGCGTATGATGCTCTCGGACGGGGAAGAAATTGATTTGGCGGCACCTGAACGTATTGAAGTCGAATCTTCAGATGCTGTGCTGATTGCGGAGAACGCTTGAGGAGGGGTATGAATGGCAGAAGATTCCGACCAATTCAACGGCCGTATGGGCCTTATCTTCGCTTCAATCGGTGCTGCAATCGGTACCGGTAACATTTGGCGATTTCCTCGAATGGTCGGTGCCAACGGTGGAGGTACATTCCTTGTTCCTTGGTTGTTTTTCCTGTTCATTTGGTCGATTCCGCTCGTGATTGCTGAGTATGCCATGGGTAAGCGTAGCCGTACCGGTACCATCGGTACATTCCGTATTTTTGCAGGTAAAAAATTCGCTTGGATGGGCCTTTGGACCGCATGGATTTCAACCGCTATTGGATTCTATTACGCAGTTGTTTCCGGTTGGACCATCAAGTACTTCCAACTCGGAATTACCGGTGCACTCAACGACGAGGGCGTCGACACAACCGAAGTATGGAACGCCTTCTTACAGAATCCAGGGCAAGTTATTTTCTTCCAATTCTTGGTCATTGTTTTGACGCTCGCTGCTATTTGGAAGGGTGCCAAAGCGATTGAAAAGGTGAACTTCTACCTGATGATTTCACTGTTCGCTTTGCTGTTCTTGACGCTGTTCCTTTCGCTTTGGATGGACTTCTCTGATGGTTCACTCGACGGAGCACTGTTCATGTTTACCATTGACTTTGACATGCTGTTTGAACCAGAAGTTTGGATCAACGGGTTATCCCAATCGGCGTGGTCGTGTTCTGCAGGTATGGGTATGTGCATCACCTATGCGGTGTACATGAGCAAAGATGAGGACACCGTTCTCAACGCTTTCACGATGGGACTTGCTAACAACAGCATTTCTATTATCGCAGGTCTGGCAGTTCTTTCTGCTATTTTCGCAGTCAACCCGGACCCATTGGGAACCGTGACTGAAGGTTCATCTGCTATCACGTTCCTTGCGCTTCCTGAAGTGTTCGCCCAAGCACCGTTCGCACCATTTGGACCGTTGTTTATGATGGCAGGTTTCTTTTTGGCGCTTTCTTTTGCTGCAATGACCTCAATGATTTCAACCGTAGAATTGTGCGTACGTAATTTCGTTGACCACGGTTTTGAGCGCGAGAAGTCCGTTGCACTCACCGGTGTCGCCTTGTTCCTCTTCGGTCTACCGTCCGCAGTCATGTGGATCAAACTCGACAGCAGCGGTGTTGCATTCCCGCAATTCTTGGAAGTCCAAGACCACATCTGGGGTTATGGATTGATGTTCTCTGGCCTTTTCATTGCTTTCTCAATCTGGAAGTACGGCTACATGCGATGGAAGTCTGGCGTTGAGGCTGGCGTTGCCCCTCCAGGTTTCAAGGGCTACCTCGGATTCGGTGTCTCGGCCTTCCGTGACGATTTCATCAACACCGGGGACAACGACATCATCGTCGGACGCTGGTGGGATTTGCTGATGTATTTGGCCTTCCCAATCTTGTTCTCCGTTCTCATGTTCTCTTACTTTGCCGATATGATTGCCAATACGGATAACGTGTGGAGTCCAACAAATCCAAACGGGCTTGGCATCATCTTGCTGTTCTGGGGTGTTATTGCGGCGTTGTTCATTTCGTTCAACAAGTTCCTCATCCGTCGACCACTCTACCGAAATATTCCGAAAGGAGCGGAGGTCGATATCTCGACGTTACCCGGTGGCGATGACGAATTGGTCGTCGCACTTGGCGAGATTGCGCCTGGATTTGAGCACCTGTCGAAAGACTACACCATCGAAGCCGAACTGGTTTGAGGTGAGTCGATGGACGACCTCGTCGAGACGTTGGCGATTGGGCTGTTCGTCTCGCTTATTCTCATCGTTGTTTCCTGGTGGTTTTGGAAACGCTATGACCGGCCGAGTGAGGCTCAGTTGGAACGTGAAGAATCGATTGCGAAAAAAGAACAGGAGACACGCATGTGGCGTGCTGTTGAGGCGCAGATGGAGCAAGAGAAGGCACTGCTTGAGGAAAAAGCACTGTATGAACGTCGTAAAGCTGAGGAACGCGCAAGGGCTCTTCCACCACCGACGAGTGAAGTCTCCGATGCTTTTGCAGCCTTCAACCTCGTACAGCAAGCACAGCCTTCATTCGAACAATCGAAGGTCGCCCCTTCCGCAGAAGCAGCGTTGATGGAGCCGATCTCGGAAGTCAACGATGACGATGTATTGGA
>JABGTJ010000064.1 GCA_018691345.1 Methanobacteriota archaeon | reverse complement strand
TACCTTTGGTAGTGGGTCTGGAGGGATTTGAACCCTCGATCAACGCCGTGTAAGGGCGGTGTCATAACCACTAGACCACAGACCCAACCGTTCCTGTAAGAAGGTGTTATTGAAGGCATTGATGCAGGCGTTAACCTCAAAACAGGTGAACACTGCGATTGAATTGCATGGATGAAGATGTTCAAGCCGCTGCTGCTCGTCTGGTTCGACGCATCAAGGAAGGTGGTCACACCATTACGGTCGCTGAATCATGTACTGGAGGCTTGCTCTCAAGTGCATTTACCGATATTGCTGGTGCTTCTACCTGGTTCAACCAGGCATGGGTCACATACTCAAACGATGCTAAAATCCGGGAACTTGGAGTAAAACCTTCATCCCTCGAAAAGAAGGGAGCGGTTTCTGCTGAAGTTGCTATACAAATGGCTCAAGGTGCTCTGAAAAATGCTAATGCTGACATCGCAATCTCGATCACTGGTATTGCTGGGCCAAAAAACGATGGCTCCAACAAGAAAGTAGGTCTCGTCTATGTTGGAATTGCATCGAAAAATTGGGCGAATGCTGAATCTACACAGATTGGCGGAAACCGTGCTGAAAACAAAATTGGTTTCGTACATTTCGCACTCAATTCTACCATCAAAAGATGGGACGTCGCGATGACACAAGCCGAAGAGCAACGCATTGAAGAAGAACGCCAATTGGCGGATGAAGTTGCTGAAAAGATACAATTTGAATTGGACCGGCAAAAGCGCGAAGAGGCCGCTCGTGAATCCGCCCCATGGCAAGATGAAGCATGGGTCGGCGAAACGACTCCAACAGAAGAAACGGCCCTTGACAAACAAGTCGAATGGGACTAGTCGTCTACAATTCTCAAATATACGAGCCGATGTGCTTTTGCACTGAATGCGACACCACAGATTATGGGTGCCACCGAGCAGGAGATGACTGGGCTTCTACGCACCCGGGGTATACTCCCTGCTGCTTCAGTTCGCTCAAAACTCCTTGAACACAATGACCTTCAAGGTCTACTGGATTGTGCACCGCTGGTCGGATTCACCAAAGGTTATCTCACCCAAGAAATATTGGAATCAATGCTTGAAATTTGGAATGAAAAAAGCGGCAACGCCCAAAGCGTACCTAAAGCCGAACGTGTGGAGACCCAAAAGAAACAGCCGACCTCAGAACTTGGCCGTACTATTGCCCCAATGAAAGCACCAGAGCCACTTGACATCAAGTTTCGAAACAACCTACCAGACTGGAATACGTCAGACTTTAGTGAAAATGCATCCGATGCACCATCAGACATCCTCGTTCATTATGACATTACAGGCAACAGCATAACCGAAGGGAAAATGGCCGACATCACTTCTTGCTTTGGAGACAGATTACGCAGCATACGCAAGATGATTATACAAAACTCAAGATTACCGCGGACCCCAACAGAGATCTCGAGGCTGCACGCTGAAAGCAGCCGTTATCAAGGATATGAGAACAAAGCAGTGGCGATTGGACTGGTGAATGAACCACGCTATACGAAAAATGGGCATTTGATGTGGAATCTTGAAGATGAAACCGGTGAGCTCACGTGCCTTTTGACCAAACGGAAGGGAAACGATAGAGACAGGGCTCAAGAACAAATTTTGGAAGCTGGACTCATGCCAGACGATGTGTTAGGAGTTTCAGGAACATTCAGCCAAACTGGCGATATGTTCTATGTTGATGACTTGCATTTTCCGATGGAAGCAAGTCACCAAAAAGCCTCAGCCGAACACGGCGTGAGTGTGGCATTCCTATCCGATATCCACGTTGGCTCGAAGACGTTTCTAGAAGCTCAATGGCATAAAATGGTCCGGTGGTTCCATACAGACCCATTGGCAAAGACGATCAAATACCTTATCCTGTCCGGGGATTGTGTCGATGGAGTTGGAATTTATCCTGGCCAAGACAGCGAGCTCTCAATTCCTGATTTGTTCGGTCAATATTCAGAATTCGCTCGTCTGTTAGAATTGTTACCTGAATGGGTTGAGTGCGTCATGCTTCCAGGAAACCACGATGCCGTGCGACCAGCTGAACCGCAGCCGACGTTCGAAAAGGACATTCAGCAAGATTACAACACAACGACATTTGTAGGTAATCCATGTGATTTTTCACTGCATGGAGTGCGCTTGCTGTCGTACCACGGTAAATCCATTGACGACTTTGTGGCAGGTCTGCGAACAGTGACCTACGCAGATCCAGTTGAAGCAATGCGACAAATGCTCAGGCGTCGACACTTAGCCCCCCAATGGGGTGGGAAAACGCCACTTTCTCCAGAACCGGAGGATGGGCTGGTCATACGAGAAGTGCCAGACATTTTTGTTACAGGGCACGTCCATGGTCATGCATGCGTTGATTACAAAGGAACGACGCTGATTTGCTCAAGCACATGGCAAGACCAAACTTCGTATCAACGAATGCTTGGATTTCAACCCAAGCCCTGTATGCTCACCATTGTGAATCTGAAAAGTCACGCAACAACAGCAATACCGTTTGCATGATTACTTCAGTCGTAGATGCGGCAAAATTTTACGCAAATCCTTGCCATTAACAACATCGATATCCGCAGAATTGAATGCTTCAATTGAGGTGTCACGGGTTGGGTTGAATCCGATGAATCTACTGCCTTCAACGTGCATGGACAAATCCATTTCGGAGTCACCAATTGAAACACAGTTCACTGCATCCAAGTCATTCATTTTCAAAAGCCGGTGGATGACATCATCCTTACCAGTGGCATGAAGTCGGCAGACACCTTCATCGGATAATGAATCGTCATCGTTGAAGACAAAACCATTGGCAATCCAGTCATCCACTTTGAGCATTGCAGCGATTGAAGAAACAAACAAGTCGACTCCTGCACTTACAATGGCGACAAACACGCCATTCTTCTGTAACTCATCAACGACCTCGCGAGCACCATCCATCAATTTCACGCCTGAATAAGCTCGAAAGAGATCATCACGGAAGATAGGGTCCTGTACTGCTTTCCACATCTGGATATCGGAACGCATGAACTCCACATCGGTGATTTCTCCACGGATGAAACGTTGGAGATGAAGTGAATTATCAGTGCCGAAGTGGTCATGGAGTGTTCTCCACGAACTCACCGCATCGACTAAGACACCATCGCAATCAAAAACTACGCACTTCGTTAACGGTATTTCAGATGATTTCGACATGTCCTTCACTCTGCTGACAGACTAATCACTTGAAAGGCTTCGCTCGGAGCCATAGAGTGTAAAAAAGAAAAAAGGGGACGAAGGCAGGGGGCCCCGGAAGGAAACCCCCTGCGATCGTGTAGCTCTCTACCTCGAAAGGTAGTCATCCCGTTCAGGGATGCGGGAGACAAAGGGGAGGGGAAAACCCCTCCCCAATGCGTCCGTTATCGTCACTTGAGCGATTAAACTCAAGCGCTGACGTCGTAAGACAAGCCAGACCATGTACGAAGTTGTGCACCTTGACCTGCACCTGGTGCATAGTTCAAGGAGATGGTTACATCTTCGAGAGGTGTTCCGTCAGTGTCATGCGTGCGCACAAAGATTGTGTCACCGGTGTTAAAGGTCGAAACCTTATCGTCACCTTCAGTATTCACTTGATCCACGAACGTGACCATAGAGTCACTGTTCTGTGGATTGAATCCGTAAACGCCTGCAGTATCTGCTAGATTGGTTGTCTTGACTTGTGGTTCACCATTGCCATCAACGTAGAACACTCGAACCTCAACTGCTTGGGTTGCCAAGTCAGTCTCAGATGCTTGTACAGTGATTCGCCAGTGGCCTTCATCGACATCAAAGCTGTTGACATCATCGATAGCAAAGGTAACTCGAGGTACACCTTTGACATCTGTTTCTGCTAGGCTACTTGCCCAAACATAGATGACACCGGAGAGAACCACAGTGATAGCAACCATCAGGATGGTAGCGATAACTGGGCTCACAGCCATATCGTCGTTCTCAAGGGTGTTCACAACGACTTCTTCCTCATCATCAGCACGACGGCTGGAGAAGGCAAGAGCGCTCACGAACAGACCAGTTAGACTGACCACAACAATACTTGGTGCGAACGAAGGTACAGAACTTGCACCGATTGTACGAACAACGGTTGGTAGGTTCTGTGCAGTTGCACCGAACGAACCGGATCCAGAAGCGTACTCATTGCACTTGCCCCAGTCTGAGTTAGCCTCAGCAGTTGCAAGGTCCAAGGTTGTCATTCGGTTGTTACACCAGAAGCCGTCTTGTAGCATTGGTCGGCGTTCCGAAGTCTGCGATGCGTTCTGACCGTATTGACCAGGAGAGGACCAAAGCGAACCTTGAGAACCACCGTTGTTAGCACGGTGTGACTCAGGGTCATCGGATTGGAATCTCTCACTGGACGAGACGGTGAGGTCACATGGGTTGTTCAAACAGGTGAGAACGTCCATTGAGACTTCGACCTTTGTTGTGTCCTTTGTGATGAAGATGTTCTCCTCAACTACCAACGTTGTTCCGTAATCTGGAACATTGTAGTAGCGTGTAGTTTCGTCTTCAAAGTGTCCATCGGTATGGAAGGTCACTGCCAACATGTGGTCGTAATTGTACGGTCCTTCGTCACCACCAGCATCAATGTTCACTGAAACAGGAACATAGGTACCGGTCATGATGTTACTAATTCCATTGAAGTTCACTCCATTGGTTGCATCAAGAGAATAGTCAGCGACGTTCTCTGCAACACGATCAATGGTGACATACATCACTACATCGTCTTGACCTTGAGCGTACGGTGCCAATTGCTCAGTAAATGCTGAGTTGAGCACAGTCGTATCGTAGTTAGGCGTGTGAGATGGTGCGGTAGCAGTATCCTCGAGAACCAAGTTGATTGCACAGAAAGTCTGGCCGCCTGGTCGCAATTGGTGAATACCGTTATCGTTCATGTAGTCAACTTCCCAATCGTATCCGTTTGTGGTTGCGTCTGGGATAAGTGTGAAGACCAAGTCAGTTCCAACGATTGCAGTTGTGAAGTAGTTAGTGTAAGCACACTGCGCAGTTGGCTCAACAGTCCAGGTGAGGTCTGCAGGAACGTCGTGATCGATATCGTTCATCAATGGAAGTAAGTCCCAAGTGAGGTTATCAGCATTGGTATCGTCTTCGGTCATTGTAATGAATTCACCTTCACCGTTCGCACGGTCTCCAGCATCACTGACCAACAGGTTCTGTCCGTCGACGTCTTGCAAGGTAATCACTGGAGCATCGTTCACAGGTGCGACTGAGAAGTCGACTGTGTACGGAGTAGCTGCAGTGTTCTCAGCACCATCATCGGTGAGTTCAAGCGTAATTGTGCATGAACCGCCCTTTTCGTTGGAAGTGTTTTCAGTGATAATCAACGAGTTGAGAGTGTTCACTTCTACAGCGAAAGCAATACAGGTTGAGTCAACAGATGCATCCCAATCGTAGACTTGGCGAACAGGCGATTGCTCGTTAGCCATGTCTCGGATGTAAGACTTGGAAGCATTCGAAACTGTACCAAGATCCTTGGTGTGTGTTCCAAATCCTTCTGCAAGGATGTTGTCAAAGCCGTCGTCAGATGAGAAGATTGGCATACATCCTGCGTCTTCAACGTTGCAGATAACCGGAGCATCGTTCACGTTGGTAACTATGAAGGAGATATTCTTCTTGTCTGTCAATCCATTGCTGTCAGTGACTTCAAACTCGTAGTCAAGAGTACCAAACTGGTCATCAAGAGGAGTAATGGTAACAGTTTGTCCATTTTGGTTCCAGTCAACAAGTACATTGTCGAAAGCGACAAGGTTTCCTGCAGCGGAAGTCCAAGTTAGATCTGCCTCTAGGTCTTGCACATCATCAGCCAAGTTGGTCAGGCTGAAGGTGTAAGCACCAGAATCTTCTGTTACTGTGATATCCTCAAGGGTTGATTGGATTTCTGGGCAAGCACGAGCCATGTTAAGCGTGATGGCAACATTGGTGGCCAGCGACAAATCGGTTGCTGTTTCCCAATCGTATTCACAATCTGCTTCGGTCTTGATAATGACATCATAGTTCTTAGCGACACTTGGTGTGTTCGATCCCTTGTACGAGCGGTAAACAAGTACTTCGTCATCGATATCACCGGTCAACAAATCATCGTGAGTAAGTTCAACGGTAATGTATTGAGTGAAGTTCTGAAGCGTGTTCGACGAGTCAATGGTTTGAGTTGGGTGAACAGTGCTGACATCAGCGGTCGATTCACCTTGAACAATTGCAACGATGTCGATTTGACTTGGAGTTCCACCAATTCGTGAGAATGGGATGGAAATTTCAGTCAATCCGGATGCCGATGCAACATCAACAGTTGCCGAACTGAGTGAGGTAGCGCCCCATCCAAGGAAACCGTAGCTGTACAAGTCATAGGAACTCTCACTGTCAGCCCAAAGCACGTAGTTGGCTTGGAATGGCAAGTTGTGAGAACCACCGAGGTTGTAACCAGTGCTGCTTCCGCTGCCGTCAACGCTGAGGTAAATCAGAACGTCGCTGGCTGCGAGGTCTTCACCGGTGAGACCGATGTACAGGTCATCGCCTTCGATGTAAGTCACAAGCATGTCGTTTACTCCATCACCGCTCATGAGACCTGGCATTGCATAGCCAGATGGGTTGAGGGCATTTCCACCAATCCAGTCATCATTTGAACCGTCAACGGTCATGACTTCAGGTTGGAAAGTTGTAGAAACGTAGGATGCTCGTGTTCCGTCTGTCGACTTGATCATCATTGCAACTTCCTTCGAAGGAGCAGCGTTCAAGTGAGTTGAGTCCATCGAGAACAAGTTTGCTTCATCAATTGTTGCAGATGAATCAACGACCAGCTTGTTTTCATCAATTGTGTTACCAATGGATGTAATGTAAGCGTTGCTTCCTGCATCAATCTGAGTTGACGAAGTTGTCCAGGTCATGTTTTCAACACTACCTTGTGATTCAACTACTTCGATTGTGGTCGTAGCGGTCGATGTACCTCCATCCCAGCGGAATGGTGTGTTTTCGACGTACATTCCGACCAATCCGGAAGCGTTCATTGGATAGACCCACACATCATCACTGTCAACGACGTGGAGACCGGTTCCGGTTGCTCCACCGTTCACTGCAGCGTTGATTGCTACAACAGTTGCGTCATCAACATAGACACCGTAGTCGCTTCCTGTGATGGATGCATCACCTGTTAGGATGAGGGCTCCACTTGTCTTTTCGACACCAGTAGCGAAACCGGTGATGGTAGTACCACTGAGTGTAAGCGTGTCTCCACTAGCGTCATCAGAATCAATTCCGACGGTTGAAGCATCGTTGATACCTGTAATTACAGACGATGTGTCTGTAACGTCACAGTTCTCGATTTGCATTGCCGTGTCGGACAAAGTAATGATGTTGCGAGCGGTATTCATGCTCACTCCATCACAGTCTTCCAATACAAGTCCAACAGCACTCGGTGCAGTTCGTCCAGCAGAGGTGCCGATCGTATTGTCTGCGATTGTTGGACCGTTGTAACCAGCAGCAACTCCGCCTTCAACCATGAAAACATCTGTTCCACCGTCACCGTACGAATCCTGCAATGCAAGAGTGTAGAGTCCAGGAGCAGAGTATGACACGAGAGGTGTGTACTGTGTGTTGCTTGCAAATGTATAGGATGTTCCACGACCGAATGAATCAGTAGTGCCATCTGGCTTGGTAATCTCCACTGATGCCTCATAACCCCAACTGTCTGTTGCGATGTTGACATCAAGTGTCTTGCCTACGCCGATTGTTGCACTGCATGTTGCGGAGTATGCATACGAATTGCTCGCAATGCTGCACAACGAAGTTGTTGGGGCAGGAGGAGATGTCGAACTGTCGACAATGATTCCACCGTCGGCATCGACGATGGTGTTGTTATCGATATCACCGTAGCCTTCCAGAACACTGATTGCTGCGTATGAAGCATCTCCAGCACCCGTAATGGTGTTGCCAGTGATTCGGTAATCAAGAGCATTGTCAACGTAGATTGCGTCTGTTGCAGCGTTAATTGTGTTCCCACTAATCATCGTTCCAGTGTGACTTCCGTCGTACATTGCAATTGCTGCTGCTGCTGCGCCACCGTTGTTCAAGACGTTACCTGAAATCATTGCATTGTCGGTTGAACCATCTCGGTAAAGCCAGATGTCAGCAATCTCTCCACCGTCGTTAAAGACGTTGTTTGAGATCGTTGCATTGTCAGCTCCAACAATACCAGCATGTCGGTTCCAATAAGGCGAACGTTGCATGTGCACACCTACGCCACAATCGTTGAAGATGTTATCACTCACAACAGAGCCAATTCCACCGCCAAGAATCATACAGATATCTGTGTTCTGAATTGCAGAATTGAGTTCCGTGTATCCTTTGAAGTGAGTAATGGTAGAGTTCGTTACTGAGAACTCATCAATTTCCCAAAGGTACTGGGAGGATGTTCCATAGGTGTATCCGTTCTGAGAAGAAATCTTTGCCACATTGGAAAAGATTGTATTGTTCGCAACAAATGTGGTAATTGGAGAACCGTAGTAACCAACTTCAACACCGAACATCTCGCCTTCATCATCAACAGCAACACCATACATGGCTGCGTCGTTCATGTAGATTTCGCCACCGTATGGGTAGCTTGTGTACCAACGCTGTGTACCGTAGAAGTCGTATGCTCCGGTCGACAGAATTGTTGTTCCGTTGAGGTTGTATGGAGTGTTCGACTTGAAGTAGATGTAAGGCGTGTCCATCATGATTGTGTTATCTTGCTGTCCAATAGTCAATGAATTCGAATATGCGTACTCTTTAACTGTTCCACCGTTTCCATCATCGTATGTGCGAACGCCACTCGTAAAGAATGAACCTGCACATGGTGCGACAGTCGTGTAAGCAGTACTGGTTGAATACCAACATACTCGCTCAGTAATCTGATCGGTAAGTGGCACAGTCGCACTGTTTCCAGTTACATCATTGAGTGTTACTCCTTGGCTTGCATATCGGAAATCAGCGACGTTGTCAAGAGATGTTGTGTAGTAGTAGTCAATCTCTGCCACACTCATCACTTCATATCCAGACAGTGAAGGAATAGTTAGTCCACTGCTGTCCACTGTTGCGGTTACGAAATTCAATCCTTCCGCAATTCCGTTCGAGTCAGTTGTACCTGATCCTGCGGCTGCTCCTGCGGCATCGATTAACGTTACAGTTGCGCCAGACACAGCGAATGTATCAGCGAGCAACTCGACTTCCATGGAGCGCATTCGTGTGAATTCACCTGTTCCGGTAACATCGACAGCCGTAGTGTCAACAATTCCTTCAATGAAATCAATGTTCGATTGACCAGCAATTGAGAAATCCTTTGTGTTACTCATCGTCACGTTCGTGAAGGTGAAATCCCCACTTCCGGCAGACTCTACACCAATTGCATTAGATGCGATTGTTACATCAGAGTAGGATACGTCATTATCAGTGTTTGAGCCATACTTGAATGCTGCTCCACTGTTCACGACAGTTCCGGAATAGTCACCGGCTAGATCCTTGGCATAGTAGATACCAGCGTTCGTGTTCCCATCGAAATCAATGTTCATGAAGTCCATGGAACCGGATGCTGAATTTCCAACAAGGATACCGTAATCTCCACCTGTGACGGTTAATCCATCGCTGGTTGCTGCAGTCTGACCGGAAATTTCCATTCCGGCGTTGGTAGGGTTCGTCACTGTTACATCTTGAATGTGTCCAGCAGCGAATTCTCCACCAATAACGATTCCAGTGTCAGCGCCAGTGATAGTTCCGTCCTTTATGAGAGGCGTTCCAGATTCACGAGCGTAGGCACCTAGAAGTGCTGCGTTATCACCCGAGCGAGCGACAACTTCCAAACGATCTTGGTAGTTGTCTGCACGGTTGTGAAGAACGTCCATGTACAGCGAGACCTTACTGATGTTTCCAGCAGAGATATCGATTGTAGGCATGGTCATTCGAGCACCTTGTCCAGCACTCATGTAGTAAGTGTAGGCAGTGTCATAACAAATGTTGTAGCTTCCCTTGAATCCTTCAGGAGGATAGAATACTGGATTGTACATTGCCTGGTATGTGCTGTAGGATGTACCCCAGTAGTGGTAAGGATAGTATGCGTACGAGCCCGTTGGAGATACTCCGTCAATGTTTTCCCAGTCGAAGCCGAATTCAAGAGGCTTGGATTCGTAATAGGTAGGATATGACGGGGAGGAACCTGTCAATGATTGATAGATTTGGTAATAATACCCAATGGAGTTCGATGGGTAGTTAGGACCGTATGCGTATCCGTAGGTGTTACAATCCCAACTTGGGACTCCACCAACTGCTCCTGCAGCATAGGTTGAGTATCCTGCTGCACCAGACATTGGGTCTGCAGAGCTGATTGGGTAATATCCAAGATGTTCAGGTTCGGTAATATTCCAAACGTTTCCAGCATCATCTTCCAATTCAATGTTGTATCGGTCAGTGATCATGTAATACTTGGTTGTAGCGTAATTGTATCTCGGGTGAGCGTTTCCGCCACCGTAAATACTGTTTGTTCCAACTTGCAAGTAATCATCACCGAGGAAGGTCGACAAGTCAATCTTGTAGGTCGTCCAACCCGTGCTTTCACCGCTTAGCAATGTGCTTCGGTAAATTGTCGGTAGGGACATTCCACCGTAGACATCAACACCAACGGTGTTGTCTGTTGAAGTGAAGCCATCAACTTGTGGAGCGCCATTGAAGGCTTGAATACCAACTGCAGCGTTCTTGACAACAATGTTGTCAATGAATCCACCAGATGCTTGAACCCAAAGGGCTGTTCCAGTTTTACCCGTGTTGAGAATCGACGAATCAGCGATGTTTACAGTTCCGCCGTTCACCTTCACAGTTGCCATTTCATCAGAGTTTGCTGATGCACCGTATATTGTTGCACCATCCATCATCTTCAAAGTGGCTCCTGTGCCAATAAGCAGAGCAGAGTCAGTGGTTGAATCTTGGGCGATGTCACGTAGTGTTCCGCCGTCGAGTTCAAGTGTTCCTTCAACAATGTCGATGTGGAGACCATACGAAGGCGAGACTGCACTAATTGCTCCGATAGCACCCGTATCAGTTGAAACCGATACGACCACTTTGCCACCGTTGGTGAGTGTAAGAACAGGACTGCTGGTTGCAGTGCTCTTCACCTTAAGCGATGAACCCTTGAGAACCATGACACAACCATCGAGTGTTAGGTCGGCCGAAAGTGTCATCGGTGTTCCGTCAAATTCAAAGATTGTGTTTCCGTTAGCAGTTGTACCGTTTGTTGGCAATTGTGCTCCATTGGTTGGGTCGACGTAAGCGTCCATCCAAGCACAGTCCATACCTGCTTGATCGAAATCAACTGGTGCAGGTTCTAGCAAGAGGTCGATGTGGCTTCCAATGGTGAATCCAGCAGTAGGATACCAAGATGCGCTGGTCAAGGTTTCGTTTTGACCTGCAGGACCAAACGCACGGATGCTATGGTTCGAGTAAGTGTTACCAGCTAACTCATCTCCGGTGATTACCCAAACAGAGGCGTAGCCCAGATTGGATCCTACCGTTGAGTCTGTTATGTGGCTTCCAACCTCAAACAATTCAGAGCTTCCACTGTCAGTTACTGCAGCAGTTACGGTATGTCCACCCTTTGGGATTTCAGTAGCAACATTGTTGATAAGAGCCAATCGGTATGTTCGGACTGTTGCCAATCCACCAAACCAAATCTCGGAAGATGAAGATGCGACATCAACGTCACAGTCTCCGGTTCCACCGGATACATCAGCACAATCATCACCGTTTTGAGTGACTTCAATGAGACGAATGTTTGAGTTCGTGTCTGCTTGTGCGAGGTAAATGCTGTTTGCCCCTGCTGTGGTTGAGGTCATGGTGGTTTCACCGATCGTTACATCCGAGTATCGTGCGTAGACTGCTGAATCGAGTGCTGATGTGTGTGCAATGGTGGAATCAGCAATTGTCACTGTGTTCTTGGCTGCTGAGCATCCGTTCGATGTGAACCGTTCTGCAGTCATTGAAGTTACAAGCAATTTCCATCCAGTGCATCCAGTTACTTCGAAATGCCCTACATCGAGATCGCCGATAAATACAGTGTCTGAGTTCGTCGTGTCGCCTGCAATCTTCAGATCTTCAACTGTGATAGCCTCAAAGGTACCAGGTTGCAAGTTGCGCATGTTCATGACGCCTGCAGTGATGGTGTTGAAGACTGCATTGTCTCCAAATGCACCAGTAGTAGAGGTCGTAGCGCTTCCGCCAGGCATGAAATCCATTCTCGCGTCGCCAACATCTACATCAGTCATCAAGATTGAGCCCATAGCATCGATCGAAACCGATGAGTAATCGGCAGCATCGAAGTTGAAGATATCAACTTCAGCACCTGCGCCCGCATCAGAGTTGAGTGCAGAACCGGATTGTGTGGTCGTTGCAGTTGCGGTGACGTTGGAGATGGTAACCATGTCCAAATCAACACTGATCAAGTTCACGTATGCGTTGGTAATTGTTACATTCTCCAAGAAGAGAGAACCTGCGGTAGAACCTGCGACATTGACAATAGCACCGTCGTTGGCCCCACCGTCTAAGTTACAGTTTGCAATAGTTCCTTCAGTCAGAGTTGCTTCAGTATCTTCTGCAAAGTCGAAACATGAAGAATCCGTTCCATCGACACTGAATTCAGTCATCGATAGGACAGTTCCTTGGCCACTTCCGTGTTCGAAAGCTGCACCGACGTTTGTGAATGTCACGTGATCCATAGTGAAGTTTCCAACGTTAGCATTGCTGATTGGACTCGAGCCGTGGCGTGAACCTGCAGCAATAGCTGCGTCAGTTGTGTTCTTGAAGTCAACATAGGAGAAGACGTGACGGTTGTCTGTGCTTGCAGTACAAGCTCCAGTGAATGCCATTCCCTTCCAGTCTGCTCCACCGAATCCTTCGAAGAGGACGTGATCGGTTGAGTTACCGTTGATTGTCATCTTGTCACATGCACCGTCAAAGGAGATTCCCTTGCCAGCACCGACTTGAATGACTGTTCCAGGTTCGATGGTTAGGTCCGCTGAGATGGTAAGATAGTCGCTTGCCGGGTTGATTCGGATTGGACTGTCTGTGATATCCCAAGTAGTGTCAGAAGTGATGTCTGAAGTAACATCTGTTCCCTTACCTTCGAAAGGCATGGTTCGGTAGAATACACCACAGTCAGAACCAGAGTTTTGGTAGCAGTAGTAAGTACCGTAGTACGACCAGTATGGTGCAATCAATCCTGCTGGTGCAGCACTGTTCGACGAGTATGGTAGTTTCGGCATGTTGCCGTACCAGGTGGTCATTGCACGAATGTTTGCGGTTGAACCGCTGCTTACGAAGTGCATGTTACCGTGACGTTCAATGTTGATTCGATCGTTACTGTCTGTGTAGTTGTAATCAGTCCCGAAGTAGGTAAAGTTGAATCCGTTTGGCATTGCAATGTTATCTGCACATTGTGCGCCGTAGCCCAACGTGCTGAAGTAGTAACTCGAAGAACAGTAGTATCCTGATGGGCCTCCACCGGAAGTTCCTTGGATATCGGTTGCAATACCGTTCGACATTGAGGTCATACCTCTGTCAAAGGATTCCCAAGAACCGTCGCCACTGTCTGTGGAGATTCGGTAGTTGTTGGTATGTGGGTTTGCGCCGTTGAGGTAGGAAGTACTTGTGCTGTGACGAATGGTTTGTCCCTTCGAGCGGGTTTGATCCATAAATCCGACTGTTGTAGCATCGTAAGAGTTCTTACAAGCATCATCGTAGTGGAATTCAATTTCATTCGTAACGTCGTAGAAGACTGCTTGATATGTACATCGGAAGTTGTTGTTGGTGTATTGCATGTCTCTCCATTCAACTATGAACATCATGTTTGGGTCGCCAACACTGAATGTTTCAGTGCTGGTCGTCAAACTGTTAACGGTTGTCGAGACTACAGATTTGTCTTCCGCATAGAGGTAGTATTCAACTTCTGAACCACGTTCTAGGTCTTCGATATTTGCAGACCATGTACATGCACTGAGTTCACACTCAGCTCGTGTCGAGGAACTTGGAGGGGTTAGGACTTCAGTAGCCCAAGAACCTGTTGTTCCATCAGCAGATGTGATTCGGTAGTAAACAGTCGGACCGACCCCAGCAGTTGTGCTGACGTTCAGACCGCTTGGTGGATCCCCACCATCAGACAAAACCACTGAAATGGTTCGGTCCTTGCTGTGCGAGTCCGAAAGCGCTGCGTGTACTGCGATTGGAGCAAAGGTGTCTGGAATTGGAGCAACTCCGCTTACTTTGTATGTTGCAGTTCCGCTTGCCGCTTGTGATCCGTAGTAGCCCATTCCGTGTGCCCATCCGGACCAAACGTATGATGGCAGTGATCGTTCATCGGACAGTCCGCCGCTGAAGTATGAACCACCGTAGTAGTACGCACCAGAGCATTGGTCCCGTGTCGAGAACGGACTTCGGAAGAAGTGGACGAAACCGTTCGTGGTTACGCACAATCGGTTAGCGTTAATTCCAGATCCACCGGTTTCGTTTCCGAATGAAAACAGACCCATCTGTCCACCGTAGGTTTCTTCTCCGGCAGCAGTCATTGCTGAATCTGAGCCCAGCGTAACCATGTATGCAGGCGAGTTAGCGTAAATGTAACTGCTGTCCATTGCTGCTCCACCCGACAACTTGCTGTCGATGGATGGTGTGCTACCAATACCGACCATTGCAAATGCATTTTCGCCAGCGTCGTAGAGGTACAGCAAATTCATGCCAGGTCCTTTGTCAGCAGTAATGGTGAGATATCCGCCATCATTGGTCATGTGCTCAAAGGTGTCTGAACGTGTTGATGAGGAACCCATTCCGTTCGTCCCTGAACCTGCAACAGTTGCGTGTTGCCCCATCCAGTTGTTGTAGAAGTAATAGTTAGGAGCGTCGTAGGTCGAACCGGTAAAGAAACATTGGTTTGAACCTGTACCGCAGCTGGAGACATCGAATTCAAAGTAGAACTCGTCACTGCCGTCAAAGTGTGTAAATTGGCGGTCAATGAGTTGGCTTGCCCTTGGATTCGAGGAACTGCTTGCGTGGACATCAGTCATGAGTGTTGTAAGTTTCTTGTCGTCACCTGCATCATCGACATCTGCAACGGTGTAGTTGTACGGTGTTGGGACCGTTTCTGCACCGCTCAATGCCGGATCATATCCAACGTTAGGATTGGAGTTTAGATCTTGGAACTTCCAGTAGTATTCCACATAGTCTCCAGCAGAGGCTGTTGGAATAGTTGCTCTGAACTGGCAAGATGAAGCAGATGTTGAACATGTCCCAATGCTTGTTGCACCAACACTGGTGAACGTTCCATTGTTGAATGCGTAGTTGAGTGTAGGCTTGTTGGAAGCTGTAGAATCAATGTTCGACAAATCGGTCAAGGTGGTGAAGAAGGTTCGTGAACCTTCGATGTACGATGTGACATTGTGGTAAGGGATGAATCCAGACAAAGGCGCGTCTGCATCAATACCACCAGAATAGGTGACGCTGATGTAGGAGTTCGTTGTTCCAGCAGTGTTGTGGTATGCTCGAAGGTAGCCGGTGTTGGTAGGAATCTTGTATCCAATGTTAACTGACGAGGTCGAGTTCATAGCATCTGAGATGTAACTTGCTTGTGTGCTAGCAGCACATGTTGCAGCGGTTGTACAAACGTCAGCAGTAGTTGACGAATAGTACGCTGGCGTCACGGTATCAAAGGATGCGCTGTTCCATAGGGATGCGATAAGCTTCCGTGCATTTGCAGAGTTGTATTGCGTACTTGTTGCCGAGTAAGCGCTTGATGCGAGTGTACCCGAACAACCGTTGGTCGGTGCCGCGGGCATTGTCCACCCGTACGGCATGCTGCTGGAGGTAGGAGAACCACAGTCTTGAAGGACTGTTGCTGCAACTGTGTTCGCAGATGTAGAACCTGTACGGTATGTCCATGCTTGGTAGTGCGAAATCGATTCAACAGTAGCCTGGTTTGGAAGTTGACTTGCTGAAGTGAACGTGAACGAATTGAAAGGCATGTAGTAGTTGACGTTTGCGTTGAAAGTCGAATAAGAGGATTGTCCCTTTTGGATGTAAGTTTGCGTT
>JABGTJ010000118.1 GCA_018691345.1 Methanobacteriota archaeon | reverse complement strand
TTCGGAAGACATCGAGGCAGGGATATCCTCGAAGTTCAAGCCGAAGACCCTCGATACATTCACTGGTTGTTGTCAGCGAAAGGAATTGAAGACGAAGCAGCAAGAGAACTGGTTCGAGAATACCTGGATGTTGAAGAGTGAAGAGCCGAGCAGTAGGCAGGACTCCATGGTAAGACATCGCACCAGTGACCAATCCTCCATGCTCGTTGGGCTTTTTCCACTTCTGAAAAAGTCATCATTGAGAGTTCTTGATTCGGCACTTTATGAATCCGCAGGCGACCATAGTTTCGAAGCGATTGAATGGCATAACTGAATAACAATTCGTCAGAAGAAGAGATGGGATAGTACTGAAATGAACGCGCTATCATGGCTTGAACACTGCGTGAGCAACTCCAAGCAAGTGCTTCATGCTGTGAATCATTTCCTCGGGTGAATGCATGAACATCCTCACTCGGGATTGGACCATAAAATCGTTCACCAATAGCGTACTGGATGGTATTCCGGTTTGTGCATTATAAATTGCCATCTTACATTCGGGCGTTAGAAAGTGAAAAACCTGATTTGGATTCGCACCTTGAATGTGAAAACTACGGTCAAAAACCTCGTCATTAATTTGAATGTCATTGCTTCCAAAAGCAGATGAGATTTTGGTGAAGACTTTTATTTCGGGCGTAATTTTGAGACCCATTTGGAGAGTCCTTGGAAAATACACTTCCAATAAAGTGTGTGCTGCTAGGGATCCGCGTTTCTGTGGATCAAACCATATACGACACTGTAATCCTTGTAAGTTTCCCGTTAATGAGGGGTAATCCATAACTAAATGGCCGTGTTTGCGTTGAAACAATTTGCGTGGAGGTATATACTGCATTTCCATTGTCCGAGCAACTTGTTGGTATCTGCGTTGCAATTTGATACTCGTATTCTTCACGAATGCCCACCAAAGCATGAGTAGCCCTACAGGGAAGAAGAGTATCAGTAAAAACCAAAGCGAACCAAAACTCATTTTTTCACCGCCTATACTGTTCGAACGTATTCAACGCCATCAGGTAACGGATTCCACGGCAAAACATCGCACCAGTGACCAATTCTCCATGCTCGAGCTTGCGTCATAATTGAACCCAGGAACAATGCACCTTGATGACCGGTTGCTAAGACTTCATCCAGAGCCTCTTTACCGCGATTATCGAAGCGAGCGGATTGGCGGACTCCTGTAGGCATCGCCCGACCGTTTGCGTCTGCGGGTTCGCACAATTCCAAAACTGCTGAACCCGTTGCTGAATCGTATTCTTGGAGGAGAACGACTGCATCTGAAAAATCACTCTTGTGAAGCGTGCCGTTGTCGTTTCTCCAATTCCACCAGTGAGGGCACCATGCTTTCCAATCACAGAAACCCCCGCACGAAGAGTCTCCAATAGTGGGCTCCATTGGGAGCGGCGTTGGTACAGTTGCTTGCCATGCAGCATAGGCTTGCTCGAGGACGTTATCCCCTTGTGCAGCCCACTTTGATGCATTCTGAGTGTACCATCCTTCAGTTCGGACGTTTGGAGCACTCGGGTTGTTGGCAAGAAGAATATCGCGATACATCCGCAGTTGGCGGTTCACATCGGTTTTGAGTTCGGCCTCTGGAGTGCGTCCAGTTTTCAAATCAGCAACCAGCCACCCAACCAATTCTCCTTCGTCATTGATGTCGCCCATCAATAAATCAAGACGACCCATAAGCCGGCCATCGGAGGTTTTCAGTTCACCTTCCACGGCAATCGCTAGTTTTTGAATACGCCGCCATAGAGCTCCTGTAATCCGTTCCTGCTCAAGACTACGCACCCCAACGTGGTCAAGAAGCATCATAACCGCACCGCGCTGATTGCGAACTGCATCTTTCCATTTGTCTTCTTTCCATTGAGGGCGGCGGGGGGTGGCGTGAAAAATCGCTTTCTCTTCTTCCCAACGCGTTTTGAGAACGCCCTCAGCGAATTCTGGAAGCCAGCCGCTTTCGGCGTCCTTAATGTGAGAAATATCGTGAAGCAAAAGGTCTTCCACCGAAGCGTGAACTGCAGTTCCAAGCGATGCTGCCATTCCGGCTTTACGCGGTAAACCTTGACGGCTTAGCCAGTACATCCGAGGGCACGTTTCGTACCTGTTCCATGCCGATGGAGAGAGCATGTGAGGGCGGGGCTCAGAAGCCTGTTGCTCGGTCATAGCGCTCGGTTGAGTTCAATCAACATGAAACCACCGCCAGTATCATTTCATGCAAAGTGTTGAAACCTAAGAGCGACAGCAACGAAACATGGAACGCCCAAGTGTGCGCTTGAATACAAAAATCGAAACTGAAAATGCAATGGTCGTTGCCTGTTTCCCAAGCATTGGGATGGTATCGAGC
>JABGTJ010000075.1 GCA_018691345.1 Methanobacteriota archaeon | reverse complement strand
TGATGGCGGAGAGGTTCATCATCGCCATGTAGCCCGTGAATTGCGTTCCACCCACTTCGGCCCAGGTGACCCGCATCATCAGAGAATAGGCACAGATGGAGACGATGGCCCAGAGGAAACTGTGAAGAATCCACACCAACATCATGAACCAACCTTCGCTCCACATGGAATCGAGCATGCCCCAAGTTAAGGTTGTCAATGAAGCACAGAGAGCCGCAAACATCAGCATGGATTTCCCTCCGAAGCGACGACCAAGTTCGCCACCGGCCATGGCCCCCAACATCGTCACCACAAGGATGATGCCGCCCTTGGTGGCGTTGAATTCTTCTTGTGTCCAACCCAACTCTTGCAGGAAGAGCAACGGAAGAATGGGGATGAGAATGAAGGCGAGGGAAATGACGAGACTTACCACGATACCGAGTTGGGCTGAACGAACCGAAAAGGCCGTTCGAATGTTGCCCAGAATGACGCTAAAGTCTCGAACTTCCTCAGCGCCTTCCTCAGCATCTTCGACGTTCTCAACAGCGTCACCATCGTCCCACGGGAAGCGCTTCTCACCGGGACGTTCACGCATGAAGAGCGGCACCATCATGATGACCACCAAAATCGGAATCTGAATCAAAAAGGCGCCACGGATGCCAACAACACCGATGATGGTGCCGAGCCCTGCGCCACCGATGATACCACCCAAAGACTTGGCCGTGAACATGTAACTGTTGACGCGTTCAAATTCGTGAGATTGGAGCACATCAACAGCAAGGGCGTCGGTTGAAACATCTTGCAGGGCCGTGAAAACGTTGTAGACAAAGAACAGCGCACCGAGAAGTGAGATGTTATTGGTCAAATCGGGAACCATCAGCATGGTCACGAGCAGCGCCACCATGCCCGTTTGGGCAATGAGAATCCATGGACGACGGCGTCCAAGAGCCGGTACTTGAAAACGGTCAATGATGGGTCCCCAAAGGAACTTGAATGACCATGGTAAGGTGCCGAGGGTCAACAGGTAGGCGAGGTCGCTGGCGTCAGCACCCTCTGCAGCGAGGAAAGTGACCATCGTCACGGTGATGAAACCCCACGGAACACCTTGGGCCACGTACAAGGCGGAAAGGGTGATGACGCGAGCACGGTAGCTGTCGATGAGGGTTTCACCGTCGGAGGTGGATTCATCCTCAACAACCTCAGTTTCTGGTTCACCAAAATCAAGGTCAAGATGGAATCGGTCGCGCTGCTTGGTGGAGATATAACCGACGAGGAACACAACGGAGAAGATCCATCCTGCAGACAAGAAGACTGGGAGGGAGCCGTCACCGACTGCCATACCCGTCAACGCTTCACCGTCTTCATCGAGAATCGTGAAGTCCAAAACGAGTAGACTGACCACGGTGGTGACCTCTTCGCCATCGTCGTTGTGTGAGCAGAGGACTCCGTCGAAGGCCTCCGCATCAACCGTTACAGCCAGATTGTAGGCACCCAGAGCCTCTTCGCCAAAGGCCAACTGATCTTCGATTTCACTCTTGGTCAATCCTTCAATCACATCGGTGAGAAGGGAAGCGTTGTGCCAAGTTAGGTTCACCTCATGGGACCCAGGGTTTTCTCCCGAACCCGTAAGGGTCCATTCACCCTTGGAAGCAGTTGCTGTAATCGTGTCGGGTGCATCGGCCTCGCCACCCGTACAAAGCGGACCCCCCGAGGTCTCGTCTTCGCCGTAGGTAAGGGAGAAGAGAACGCCGACAACGTGGCCACCAGCCGCCTCGATGGCTTCGAAGACGGTTGAGGAATCAAGGCTCCATTCAACGGTTGCCTCGTCTTGATAGTCAGCGGATTTCGTCTCCAATTCAAGAAACGTCATCGACGAATCTACTGTGTAGGTGCCGGACGTTTCTGAGTCACTTCCACCGCCGTCGAGGCATCCGGTAACCGGTGCGAGAATGACCAGCATCAACAGAAGATGAACCGGTCGCATGGACGAAGGGTGCCCCTGTTCAACTTCAAGATTGTTCACGCTTGTTTGAGGCGCCGCCGTAATCCCAAATTCCCATTCCATGCGAAGCAGACGTGCAAGGACGGTTCAGGCACGGCCACTTAGCAATTTGAACCGATGAAGACAGCATGATTACCGATGTTTGCCCCAACATCGATGACAAGCCCTGCGCCCTTCTTTCCTTCACGTTTGGCAATTACCCATTGCATGTATTCCAATAAATCCAGTTTTAGAAGGTCGCAGTATGGCGTATTACTGACACAATACGGTCCTTCTGTGATGCACCAACCAATGTAAAATTCATTCCACGGAATACAAAATCCATGACTGCCGACCGAACGTACACTAACCCCCCATAATCCCACCATTGAGTGTACTCAAAGCCATCAGAACAAATATTACCATGAGAACAAGAAGCAGTGCAGCCACCAACACAAAGATTGCTGCGCCGATACCCACTCCGGTCAACATGTCCATTGTACTGTCAGAAGCACCTTCCTTTGCTTGATGAGGGTGAGCGTGTTGAACAAAATGATTTGGTTGAATCGATTGAATCGGAGGCTCTCCAAACTCGAATTCCAGCTCACACAATGGACATTCAAAGTCCCCATATGCTTCGTCATCAAGTTCGATTGTG
>JABGTJ010000001.1 GCA_018691345.1 Methanobacteriota archaeon | reverse complement strand
TCAGAAAGGAGAAAGTCAAGGAAGGCATTGGCTCCGTTGACATTAGTGGCTCCGTTTGTCAGGGCTGCATATTCAACTTGGTGGAAGGTGGAGCGCTCAAGAGTAATTGAGGTGGAGTGGGTGCTGTTGCCGCTGTAGTATGCTTCAACTCCGGGTGAATGACAATATGACACAGTGAGGAGCGAGTCACCAATATGGCCGTCAATCCATTCACCGTATCCACCGGAATAGTGAATCTCATATGCCTCAGTCCAGCCTGAAGTGAAACGTGCATCATTCTCAGCCATGGCGTTCCACCAATCAAAAGCATTGGTAGTTTCGTTCTCATCATGCTCAAAGTAGTCAATTGTAGCAATCATAAACGCCCTACCTGGCGAAGAGGTTACCGGAGATGGGAATGAGGTCTTTCCGTTCCACTCCGGACCGGTAAGTTCCCACAAATCTTCAGGGAGTGTTCGCTCGGTTTCGTTTAGACCATGTTCATCTACATTGAGGCATACGTCTCCCTGGTCAAAAGGCAGAGCGTACGTTCCGGAATACGGTTCCATGGCTGACGGATCAAGCGATGGAGTTACTGTTGAGTGAGGTTGAAGCAAGCAAAAGTCAAGGGCAGTCTGAAGATAGGTATTGTCTAGTCCAACAGCTAAATCCGATTGCGGGGTTCCTTGGGTTTGCAACATTTGTTCTAGAATTCCTCCAGCATCATCGGCTAGAATGAGTTCTACCTCGTAACCGGTGCTATTGGTAAATTCATCTAGCATGGATTGAGAAAAGGCAGTGATGTCGTATGTTAGGATACGAACTGTGGATGAATTTGAGGTACTTGTTTCGAGGACTGTACAGCCGTCATTGGTATTTGTCACAGGTTCCAAACATCCGCTTAGCGGTGCGAATAAGAGCAAGAGTATCAAGGGAAATATACGATTCTTCATGTTTGTTCACTCCGTATTCATTGCATCGATGATGACGTGGCAGCGTTCCACGAGTTCGGATGTAGTTGTTCCTAAGATGTACAATGAAGGCTCCCAGCCAAAAGCACCTTCATCAATGAGGATGTCAAGAGTTCCGTGTTGCTGTTGCAATTCCCCTTTTGGTGCGAATCCTAACTCAAACCCAAGTTCATCTGAAATGTAATCAAGGTCACCTTGGTCTACCATTCCATCAACCATGGGGGGTCGCAAATTCAGAATTGCAGTTTTGCTGCTGTCCGTTTCACGAACACGCATGAGGAGATTAGCGAGGTGATTGGATGCTCCAAATACAGGTGTTTCATGCCTTCGCAATACACCTTCAACCACGGTCATTCGACCGGGATATGCAGCTACTTCCTCCACCGTAGTTGCTTGATTTGTACAAGCAGCCATATTCATGCCAACGGCAGGCATGTAAGAAGAAAGTCGTTTCAAATCCAATCGACCAGCAGACCACTCAAGTCTCCTCAAAATTGCTCCTGAAGCCTGGTCTGCGTCAAGGTTCATGCCGGTAAGCGTTTTGTCATATCGTATATTCTGATTTCCAGTAAATTGGAATTCAATGATCAGTCGCTGACGAATTACTTCGGATTCCTTCCCCATCTGGGTCATTGAATGTGCAAGTTCTTGTGCCCAGCCGTCAATTGTGACCTCATCTGCGGTAGCCCCGAGTTCTTGAGCCACTTTGGTGATTTGCCGTGATACGGTGCTCTGAGTTGAGCCTGTGGCTTTTGCAATCTCCATTTGAGACCATCCGTTTGCTCGGAGTTCTTTCGCAAGTTGTTGATGGAGCCGGTCCAGCCATTTGTTCCCAATCGTGCCTAGCATGTTCTCTCCCAACACTGCTTCTTTATTCAAACTTGCTGAAAGAATATGCAATGTGAATTGAAAAAGTGGTGAAAAGAGGGTTAAATCATACCGTTTTGGGACTAAATGTGCTTCGGCTCTGAACGATGGATATGGGATTTGATGTTGAGTGGATTTGAGAAAGAATGCGCATGTTCCTCAGTGGTTTGGCGATGATATACGTAATAATCACACCACCTTATTGGGACTCTATGCAACATTTATTCACTATGAATATCCTGTTAGGCAAAAAGAGTAGATTGGCTTGCGAGTCGGTTTCAAAAACCATAATTTGAACGAGATAATCACTTACAAGCGAAATATTTCGTCTCTTTTTTGAACCAGTTTCACAATCAGCCTCATAAGTCTCCGGTGATGCCCGTCACATGGAGACCAACATGGATACTGAGGCGTTCATCAACGAAATTGCCAATCGCTTGGTCCACTACATTGATTCTAAAGATGAAAACGAACGGGTTAACCCTGCGCAAGGAGCAGCCTCGCTCAAGCGAGTGTTAGACGTTTCAGTCCCTCTTGAAGGCCTAGGCATGGATACC
>JABGTJ010000073.1 GCA_018691345.1 Methanobacteriota archaeon | reverse complement strand
TTGTTGCCCATTTGAAGATTCATCTTGGAACGGTTATTGCTCAAGACGAATAACCAATCCTCAAACATGAAAGGGATGGCTTAAGAAAGGAGAACTTCGAGTTACCGTTATGCCTCTGCTTGCACAATGGGTACGACAACGACCATGGTTGTCTGCAGGACTGGTGGGCGCAGCTGGAGGAGTTGTCGGCATCGCAAGCGGTGTTGCTGCGGCTGCTACAGCGGTTGGTGCTTTGGCCGTGGGCAGTGTTTCAAGTAAATCTCGCTCCTATGAGCACCCATTACGGCAAAGAATCTTGTCCACACTTGAGCAACATCCAGGATTGTGCTATCGCGAACTCCAGTCAACCCTCAATGCTGCGAACGGAACACTTCGGCATCACCTTGACGTACTCCAAACAGGAAGAAGCGTTACGGTCCTACCTGTGAATGGAAGAACCTGTTACTTCGCAGGAGCGCCAAGCCAGGTCGAAATCCTTCGTGGAATTGCTGTGACCGAAGAGCGGGCTGCTACAGCGCTTCCAATTGGCCTCTCATTGGTCCAAAAACTCATCATTGAAGACATCAAAAAAGAAGGGGTTCCTCGTTCACAAGCAGCACTTGCCCGAAGAATCGGCCGTTCACGAGCGACCGTTCATTCTGCAGTCAAAGTGCTACGCCGCAGAGGTATTTTACGCGAAGACCGGATTGAAATGATGCCCCATATCGATATGGAAATAGAATGGCACGGGTCGAAAGGTGTTGATTACGATTGGCACGATGAGCGGAGATAGTCGCTCTATTTTTCGTCGCTTGAGAGGCAAATAATCCACAGCCTTCAAAGACCTTCGACAGAAACGAAGGCTGAGTGTCATGTTTAGCGTCCGATTATCGGAAGTCTCGTTGCCAGCGAGCGAACGGGACTTGGACAACCTCGTTGGATGGTTCATTGAGACGCTCTGTCTTGTTCGAAAGCGTGGTGAGACGACTGCTGATTTCGGAAGGGCTGGACCAGTACATCGCCTGTTGAAGGAGTACTTGTTTGCGCAACCTGAGATCAGTTGGGATGCGAAAATGCTCGCTGAGGAATTGGCACTCACTCCAGCCTCTCTAAACCACCACCTCACTCGATTGGTAGAAGCAGGTATCATCGGTTTTTCGAACGAAGGCAAAGGTTGGAGGCGTTACTTCCTTCGAGGTGGCTCTCTCACGAATGCAGTTGAGTTCTTTACGCTCCAGTGTGAAACCATCGTCAAACAACGCATGACGCTCCTTGATACGCATTGGAACAGAAACCAACCGTCCCCTCAACCGAAGACGACACCATCAGAAACTCCATCGCTAACCATCGGTATTGTCGACCATCGGCCGCTGTTTTCTGACAGCCAAGAAAGCCCTCTCTCCCAATGGATGGGCGATTTCGGTCTGCTTGGAGAACGCCCAGGAAAAGAAGCACATGCAGAGTCGATCTCGGTTCAATTGTTTGAAATTTTACTCAACAGAGATTTGCCCCTTTCACTCGATGAGGCTAGCGAGTTACTCGATGACCAGAAACCTCGATTGGGGAGAATACTCGAGCGTTTCCGAACCACTGGCATGGTCCAAAGAGTACCTCGTATTGACCGATTAAACGTTGCTTTGTGGACTGCGATGACTGCACAACACCAGCGCCGAGGCGAAGATTGGATGCTAAAGAAAGGCGGATTTCAGCGTATCCTCAATACCAAGCAGCAATCATCCCTTCTCTCGCAATTAAAAATTGGGAAATTAAAAATTGAAGATGTAGAAAAAAACATGAAAGGTCACTCGCCAGAAGAGCAAATGTTGTTGCTTAATTTATTGGGCGGCAGGCTCCCACTCGGCCACCAAATGTCTGGATATTCATCCGCAGAAGTTCACAGCGAAATCGCTGCTCGTATCGATAAAATTCTTCGCCGAATGAGGAGAGTAGCCCAGCTGTACGAACAGGAAATGAATTCTGATTAAACGGCCAGTCGGAAAGAAAGGGGTCAAACGGTGAAAACATGAGCGTACATATCGGTGCAAAACCCGGCGCGTGGGAAGGCGAATCCCGCCTTCTGTTTCTCGCCCCAATGGCTGGAGTTTCGGACCTTCCATTCCGATTACTCGCTAAAGACTGTGGTGCTGATGTCACGATTACTGAATTCACCAACAGTACTGCTCTTTCTCGGGAAGCGGCCATGTCGTGGAGGAAAATGGAGTCGCATGAGAACGAAGTCCCCTTTATCCCCCAAATTTTTGGAGGAGACGCTGGAGACATGGCCACTGCCGCAGAAATGCTCTCAGCAAGCGCAGACATTATCGATCTCAACTTTGGTTGCCCTGCTCCAAAAGTTACCAAGATTTGTGCAGGGGCGGCATTGATGGGAGAGCCAGACAACTTGGTTTCCATGGTTGATGGAATCATTCAACGAGTGGATATACCCGTCACCGCAAAGATGCGTTTGGGTACAGGTCAAGGGGCAAACAACGCATTGGAGATTTGTAAAGAGCTTGAGAACATCGGGACTTCACGCCTGTGCGTTCACGGACGTACACTTCGTCAGCGTTACTCTGGTGAAGCGGATTGGAGTGAGATTAAACGCATAGTAGAAGCCGTAGAAGTGCCGGTCATCGCCAATGGCGATGTTGTCGATGCCCAGAGCGCGCGATTATGCCTTGAGACAACGCATGCTGCAGGATTGATGATTGGCAGAGGCGCCATAGGACGGCCCTCGATATTCGGAGACATCAAAGTAGGACTTGGATGGATGAAAGAGGAGGATTTGCCGTGGATCAACGATCTTGGCGATGAATGGTATGAGCGCTCTGCTATCGGGAGGGCTTTCGCAACCCGTAAATGGTGCTGGGACAAGTACATCGATTATTCCCATCAAAGCGTTGGCTTACAACCGCGATGGATGCAACGTCATGCTGTTGCTTTCACAAAGGGGTTGCCCGGTGCGAAGAAAATTCGAAACTTAATGCACGGCGCTCCAACGCCGGAAGCATTCGCTGAGGCAATATCGAAGTTCTTAGCATCAAACGAGTAGTGGCTTGAGACTGCCAAAGCAGTGTTTGTCAAGAAGTACTCAAAAGGTGGATTGCCAGTCTTCCAAGTCTTGAGAAGCAGCCCAGTCTTCATCGGTCATTTGACCACGAGCCTTGAGAACTTCACGAGCGAGGAGCCAGTAAACGAATGCGAGAGAACGGCGACCCTTGTTGTTCGCTGGTAGAGCGACGTCAACGTTGCGGAGGTTGTTGTTTGCATCAACAATACCGACAATTGGCAAACCAGAGTTGACTGCTTCACGAAGTGCTTGTTGGTCAGCAGCTGGGTCGGTCACGAAAAGGACATCAGGTTCAACATATGAACGGAGAACTGGGTTGGTCAAGGAACCAGGAATAAAACGGCCTACAGCAGCGTTTGCTCCAATTGCTTCTGAGAAAAGACGAGCGGGGCGTTGGCCGTATTGACGAGCAGAGACGACCATGATTCGTCCTGCATCGTACTTGTTGAGGAATTGTGCGATGGAGCGAATTCGTGAATCGGTCATGTTGACATCAAGGAGGTACAATCCGTCTTCACGAACGCGTTCAATGAAACGTGCCATGTCAGCACTCTTCTGTTGAGTACCAATGTTGACTGCGTTCTCTTCATAGGATTCGAAGGGCAAGAGTAAGTTCGATTCTTCGGACATGGTCATTCCTCAGCATTCGTCCGACTTGGACTCCATATTAAAGCGGTTCGTAGAGGCACGGAATGAAATTGCACCCAACCTTTGACTAATTCGGACGGGATTGCCTAGGAAGAACTCAAGTGGTGAAGCCAAGGTGTTCATGGAGAGGGGGTTTGTAAATGACTGCGGTTACTGACCAAATCGACGGACTGAGCGCGACTCGTTCCGAAGATGGAGTTTGGCGTAACTCAGAAGGAGTCGCTCTACCGGTGAGCGCCAGTGATTTAGAACGCCACGAGTACTGTCCACTTTCATGGTCGTTGTCCCGGCAGGGTAATTCTGGGCAGGGTGAAGCCATCGTCGCCGGAATCAAAAGACACGCGGAAATTCACTCCCAAATGAAAAATTTCAAAGACGTTCAAACTCAGATGCGTCGGTCCGTCACCATCTGGACTTGGTGGTTCTCTGTCATCATTGCATTATCGATTGATGCTGTAGCGTTCAATTACATTGATGACGTGATTACGCCAATCTACATGGCACGATACCTCGCCTTGTGGAGCGTTACAACCCTCATAGCTGGACTTGTTGCCATATCGGTTCCATGGCGCTCCTGGATAGGAATCAATGAAACGGTCCCTCGCCAGAAAACAAAGTTCTTGGAAGAACGAGATGATTTGAATCAATTTTGGGAACCGAAAGGATTCATTGGCGGCTGGTTCGAAGCAGGCAGGGTTGAAGCAAGTTTACTGTTCGGTTCGATTGTATTGGGTCTCCACGCAATTGCCCTTGCAGCAGCAGATAACCGTGAACAAGCAACCTTTATTCTGTTCATTACGGCAATGACTTGGACATTAGCAGCATCATGGCAACTT
>JABGTJ010000109.1 GCA_018691345.1 Methanobacteriota archaeon | reverse complement strand
GTTCCGCTTCCAGTTTGCCAAACGCGCAATGGAAAGTGTTCATCCAGGCAGTTGTCGAGAACTTCCTGTGAAGCCGCAATAATCAGGTCGCCTACTTCGGGGTCAAGTTGTTTGAGTGCTACGTTCGTTTTTGCTGCAGCCTGCTTCAAAATTCCGAACGCTCGGATGACACCGCTCGGCATTGTGTCTTCCCCAATGTCAAAATTGATCAGAGAACGGGCAGTCTGGCAACCGTAGTATTTGTCGGCAGGAACTTCGAGTTCACCCATTGTGTCGGCTTCAATCCGTACATCGGTCATGAACAACCCTTGAGGCTGAACTTCTTCACAGTTCGCACAGATACTCTGAATCAGTGCTGATTTAGCCGTAGTTGGGGGGTGTAAGGCGCAATGGGGCTTTTAACCCCGGCTGCAGCAGCATTTATGCATATTGGGTGGCTAAACAGTCATCTCGCATAAAATGGGTCGGAGACCATCTGTACGAATGTTAAAAGGTTCACTGAAGACTTACTCGAATGATTTTTTGTGGAGTTCGGGGCCGGTCGCCTGGTAATTTGTCGCATCTTTCGATCGCCTGTACAACATCCATGCCTTCGGTAACTTCGCCAAACACTGCATGATTGCCATTCAACCAAGGTGTTGCGACGGTGGTGAGGAAGAATTGCGAACCTCCTGTGTTGCGGCCTGCATTTGCCATCGAGAAAATTCCTGGCTTGTCATGCTTGAGCCGTAGAGCTGAAGCCTCGCACGGAATCTTCCAGCCAGGGCCGCCCGTTCCAGCGTTACGAGCCATTGGGTCGGCGGAATGTGGGCAACCGCCTTGAATCATGAAGTCCTCGATAACACGGTGGAAGTGGAGGCCATCGTAATGTCCACCCTCAACCAAACGAACGAAGTTTGCTACGGTGTCTGGTGCTTCTTCGTTGTACAATTGAATTGTAATGTTTCCGGCGCTTGTCTCCATGAGTGCTTGCATGGCACTCCCACGAAGAGGAGGGTCAAGAGCATTCGCATTTCATGCCCCGCTGGAATCAACGTAACTTTGGTTACTTCTTGAGCCATGGACGGAAGTGTTGGTCAGCGTACGCTCGGGCGTAATCTGCCGGGTATCCAGAGGCCATGAGTTGCTGTTCGTATGCAAGTTGTTCTGGTGTTATGGTTGGGTCTGCTTGCAACGGGGCATTTCCGACGCTAGCAAACGCTGCTTGCTGTTGTTCAAACATCATATCTTGCTTTGGAGAACTGCGGCTGCGAGTAAACGCAAGGGCTGCCAGAACCAAAACCAAGAGAGCTGCTCCGATCAAACCAAGTGTTAATGGATCCATACCAAACATAGTGGAGTCGGATTGTGTGCCGTCAGCATCCACATTTCCATCGTCTGTGGTACTGGAGTTGCTGTTGTCATCAATCGTTTGGTTGGTATCTGTAGAGGTGTTGTCAACTGGGTCGACGGGTTCTCCGACGTTGCTGTTGTCCTCAAGTTCACATCCATCCTGGCCCACGGTCGCGTCAGCAGGGGTTGAAAGACAATCGTCAATTGAATCATCGACTCCATCGTTATCAGCATCGTTTTCAGTTGGTTCTGGAGGACATCCTGCGCCGCCAACTCCGTTCGACACACCGGCAACCTCTGGGCAGGCGTCGCCGTCAATTCCACTCGTATTGTCGCCGTATGAGTCGCCATCTGAATCCAAGGCTTGGCTGACATCAAACGGCCATAGATCGTTCAAGTTTGAGACGCCATCGCCATCCAAGTCAGCACAGCCAACACGGTCTAGGGTTGAATCGCCGTACGTTGTCGGGCAATCGTCGACAATTCCATCTCCTGTATCGGTCGTATTGAAACCATCACGGTCAATGTCGTTCGCCCACAATTCTTGTTCGTTTTGAATGAAAAAGGATTCGCCGAAGAATACGTTGTTCGTTTCATTGGATTCCGTCAAAACATCATCGATGTCGATGGTCAAACGGCATGAATAGTTACCACTGGCTTGTTCATCGACGGTGGTGTAGTACACAAGTTTGGAGCCAAATGTAGTATTGTACACGCCGCTCACGACGATCGTCTCAGACGCAATAAGGTCGACCTTCGTTCCATTTTCATCGAGTAAGTCGAGATGTACGATAACGGAAGTTGATTCAGCATCTCCGCGGAGACTCACCAATTCCCACGTGAATTGAACTTCAGAACCTGAAATATGGTCTGCTGGACACACCAAAGAAGAAACGGCAATATCGGCCGGGGCCGAATCAAGAGGAGTAATTGTAAGGTTGTAGAATCCAGCACTGCTGCCGGAACGAATAGAGAGAACCAAGTCTGTTGATTTGCCTTCGTAATTGGTGTTGTATGAATTGAAGAGAAGGCCGAATGAAGTGTTGTCTGCTTCTGCAATGAGGTTTCCATTGGCATCTTCCAAAGTGGCAGTCATAGCAGTCGATGCGTCCGCATCAAATTGAATTTCGAAGTTTTTGCCGTCGTTAACGGTAAATGCATAAACATCAATTTCATCAACGCCGCTGAAGCATCCTTGTCCCGATAGGTTTGGGTTTTGACCGATGTTAATTCCTGTCCCGCCTGGAGCGTCTTGGCCAAGTCCGATATCATCGGGTTGACCGCAGTTGAAATTGTTCGGATCAACGCCTTCAGTCTCTATAATGAGCGTGTAAACGCCAAGACTAATCCAGCTGCGAACTTCAATGTAGAATGTTCCGCCTGCT
>JABGTJ010000016.1 GCA_018691345.1 Methanobacteriota archaeon | reverse complement strand
CGGAGTCATTAAAAGAGGCTCTAAAGTGGCGAAGACGCTTCAGCCTTGCTGCTGTCGCGCAAACACCTTTGAGGGAAAAAATATGGAACAAATAACTGGCACAAAAAGCACTGCGCCAGCAGCACCGTTGGGATGGCTTATTGCCCCCCTAGCGGTTCTGCTTGCATTAGCAGCGATCAAGCTCGTAGGCATCAGCTTCGAGCTTACCACAGACAACCTGGCACCGATGATTATTGTCGGCGTCGCTGGCATCTTGGGACTAGTCCCGTCGATGCTAAATCAATCTGAATCCGCTTCTGTTTCCAAGGCCACTCTTTCCCTCTCCACATTGGCCGTGGCACTTATCGGTGCAGCAGTGATTGCAGTCGAATTCGGAGCATTCTCAGGTCTCTTGTTTGCCTTGGTAACCTTCGGCGTTCACTTCATGAGCAGCCGTGGCCGACACGAAATTGGAACCATCATTGTGTTCTTCGCAATGGGGATAAACGTCGGAATGGTCGTAGCATCTGACGCACTCAGCGCTGAGTCTGCTCGATTACTCCCTGATATCTTCAATTTGGCACCAGAGGGTGAGCAACAAAGTTTGGTCTCCACACTCAACTTGAGAAACCAGGCAATTGGTTACCTCTTCTTTTCGTGCCTTACTGTTTTCACACTCGTTGGTACGCTCGTGGCAACCATTGCACGCGGCGTCCTAACGCCGGTCGGAGAGTCCGGTTGGTTCAGTTTCTTGAACGACGATACCAGTTCTGCTTTCAACAAGAACAACCTTCCACTCCAAATTGCATTAGCCGTTTGGGCTTTGGCTCATATTGGCAGCCTTTGGCACTTCGAGACCGTCGGCATGGCTGACAAACTCGGCATCACATCTGCAGCCGATTACCACGGGATTGTCGGCTACTGGCAAGCGTTCTTCACTGGAATGATTGCTGTTATCGTTGCAGGAATGTTCTCTGAACGCTGGCACACACGTGCAATGACGCTCGCATCCCTTTGGACGCTTTACGTCGTATCTACATGGTTCGATGCTGGAATGGTCTCCTTGGACTTGCTCGAAGGTAACTGGGGCAGTTTGATTTGGCTCGGTCTGACGTTCTTCATCGGCGTTGGCATTTATTCGATTTCGACCCACGAGACGTGGGGTGGATGGGTGAACCGTGACGACCACGAATACTCCGGTGCTCGTAAATTCTGGAACCAACACTGGTCCAGTGTCATGATTGGACTCGCCCTCTTCTTTGGTCTGGTCATCCGAACACAATGGTATGTTGTACCATCGATGAACGCTTTCGGAACCGGAAACTGGGACATGACAGGCGGTTCCGACCCTTGGTACATGAAGCGTGTCGTTGATTACATCCTCGCAAACAATGCACACATGATTTTCGACGCAGACCGCTCTTATCCAATTGGTGGCATCAACCCTCGACCTCCGATCTTCACATGGTCAATCGCAGTTGTTGCAACACTTCTTGAACCGTTCTTTAGCAACGGTGATGCAGTTTGGTGGGCTATACTTTCCCTCCCTGCAATTTACGGTGCTCTCACCATTCTACCGGTGGCTTACATTGCACGTGAACACATCAACGAAAAGGCTGCAGTTATCGCTGCTTGGCTGATTGCTTTCATGCCGGCTCACGTGAGTCACACAACTTGGGCACTCGCCGATCACGACGCTTTCATCATGCTTTTCATCACACTTGGATTCATGTTCTGGCTCCGTGCTGTGAAGTACGCTGGCAGTGAAAGGTTGCTGCGTTCTTCTTCTCCAACACCATTGGCGTTTGTTGCTGCATTCAAAGCCGTAGCACAAGAACGCCGAGCCGCCTTTTCAGCAGCAGTTCTTGCTGGAGTGAGTTTCGGTATTGTCTCGCTTGGATGGAAAGGTTTCGTTGTTGGTCCCTCGATTATCTTCTTGGCATACGCTGCCCAAGTTGCCCTCAACATGTTCCGCCGCCGAGATTCAACGACACTGAATGTATTGTTCCTCACCATGCTTGCTGTGAACTTCTTGATGGCTCTTCCATTCTACGGTCACCCTCAAATTGACCTCATGTTTGATGGAACTGGTCTTCAGCCGTTCTTGTTCATTATCGTGTTTACAGTTGTCATTAGTTTTGTAACCACTGGATTCCGAGATAAGCCTTGGTTGCTCGTCCTCGGTGTCCTTGCTGGTGCCGGAACCGTGTTCTTCATCGTATTGTGGCTCCTCAAGGAAGCAAACATCTCCAATGCTTGGGATGTCCTTTTCACTGGCAGTGGCTATTTCACCAAGACCAAGATTTTCGGAACGGTTGCTGAAGCAAATGCTCCAAACCGTGGACAATTGTTCGCTCAATTCGGTCCGATCACATTTGTTCTTTCTCTCATTATGGGAGTTCTTTGCATTTGGTCGGCTCTGCGTGAACGCAAGCAAACCAAACTCGTGTTCGGTGTTTGGATTCTTGCAGCTTCGTTCATGGCTTGGACCGCAGCCCGTTTCATGTTCAATGCAACACCTGCAATCGCCGTTCTCGGTGCTTGGGGTATTGTCTCGCTTTGGAAGTGGGCAAACTGGGAAGGTATGGTCAAAGCTTGGAAGAAGATGGGAATCCGTTCTCCAGAAGACCGTATCCGTGGTGCTCGAAAGGCACTTTGGCGAACTCCTTCTTTCTCAGCCATCATGCTCGTCATGATTATGCTGTTCGGGCAACAATTCACCTACGGTCTCGATGCCGCTATCCCATCCAGCAACAACGCTGAGGATGACATCGATGAAACCATCTACAACCTCATTCCTGACGCTTTCCGCTGGGAAATCGGTGGCTTTTCGCTGCTTGATGACAGCAATTACGATGGTAACTGGTACCTCGGTTCCTTCGGTTCTGGTTTCAACGACAACGGTTGGAACTCCGCCTATGAGTGGCTGGCTGAACAAGACCAAGAGATGACATACTCGGAACGGCCTGCTTTCGTTTCATGGTGGGACTACGGTTTCCAAGCACTCGACACCGGTGATCACCCATCGGTCTCCGATAACTTCCAAACAGGAATCCCCGCTACTGGTAACATGTTGCTGGCTCGCAGTCAAGAAGACCTGGTGTCCATGTTCATTTGGCAACTTGGTCAAGGCGACTTGACTTACAACATGGCGAAGACAGGGAACGCAGAGTTCACAAACGGTTATCAGAACATCGTTGGTTCATACCTCACCGCTGAGCAAATGGACCTCTTTAACGAAATTACAATCGGAACCGATGTCGATGAAAGAGTCTCATTTACCAAGTTAAACAGTTACCAAGTCTACCGTACCAACGACGATACAGTCTTGGCTAGAGGATACCACCATACCGACGGAGTGTTCGATGATTCTACCCAATACTGGAGAGTTTACGATGAAGGGGAACGCCTCCTTTGTACCGATTCACTTTCCACTACTTGTGTTGATGGTGACTGGTCTTCAGAAGCAGAAGCGGAAAACACCTTTTCGAACAATATTCGTACTGGGAATGACAACATCAATCGGGTTTCCCATTACATAATCGGAGACTACTGGTACACAGCTGACCTCGTCGAAGAATACGGGTCTGTATCCACATCACTTCACCGTTCAAACGCGAGATTGGCACTTACCGTTCAACTTCTCTCCAACAGCCTCGACTCAGGCGATATCATCGACATGTACGACGATCTCATCAGCATGGAAGATTATTACACCGTTCAAGATTACAATGGTGCACCTGGAGACACGATTGAACGTGACCACGAAATCCGATACTACGCTATCGACAACCGGTTGTACCCTCGTGCAGGACGTTACACTGCTGACATGAATTATAACCAAGGCCAGCCGATGGGTATCTTCGGAGCACCTACAATCCTCAGTGGTCAAGATGTTTCGACGTACATGGATGAAGTCTACGAAACCATTCGTGGCGAATTCCCAGACGAAATGACTCGTGCTGAAGTCGACGAAGCGATTACCCAAGATTTCCTCAATCAGCAATCGGGTGCAGATATTGACCCACTTCAGGTTGAAGATGTCCGTGTTGATCACACCTCCGCATTCTTCGACACTATGCTTGCACGTGCATACGTTGGATACGGCGCATCAACGCTTGGCGTCGATGCAGGCTCATCAAACCCTCAGCCTGCTCAGCATTTCGGTCAATCTGGCAGCCCTGGAAGTATTTTGAGCCAAGGATTGCCTTTGCCTGGTGCAATGACCAACCACTTCGTGATCTCGAATTGGTACTCTCCTGAAGCGAACTCATCCGTGACTGCAGAAGAACAAACCGTAGGAATCTCTTCGACCAACACGCTGGTCAAGATTCTCAAGTACTACTCTGGTGCAGAAATTTCCGGACAAGTCACCATGACCGATAACGGTCAGGCTTTGCCTGGTGTTCGCTTGCTCATTGAACGAGACGCATTCTCAGGCGAAGGTCCAGAAGATTTGGACCCAGATACCTACTGGGTTCCAATTGGCTTTACCGATGCTGATGAAAACGGCCACTGGTCATTCGATGCACCAGCAGGCCGTATCCGTGTTAGTGCATACGCCGGCGATTTCAACCCAACCCTCGCTCAAGACAACATTCGCTCAGGCGCCTTCTCTCAAGGCCTTGGCGACATCTTAACTGAAACCAACGAGGATCGACAAACCAACGATATCTCAGCTATTCTCGGTGAAGTCGCTAACATGAGTTGGCTTGGTGAAAACCAACAAAACATCACTGCTGAACAAGCTGACAGCAATGCCCCAGTAAGTGCAGACTTTGACATTTCAGTCGAAAGCAGCGGTATTTCTGGTCAAGTGTCCTGGATCGGACATGAATCCTTCAACGGTGACCCATTGGTCAGTACTGACTTCATCTTGCGTAACATTTGGTCATTGACCGATAACTACACCATGACGACAACAAACGGTTCTTTCACCTCTACTGACAGCAGAATCCTACAAGGCTCCGGCGAAGCAACGTTCACAGAGAACGGTACCTTTGAAAGCGAAGGTGTTGCCTTTGCTGACGGATTCACTGGAACCTTCACACGTTCGATTGGTGACAAGCGAGTTTACACAAGCAATGGTACATGGAGCGGTAAGGGAACGCTCGTCGCTTCATGGGTTGCCGAGGACAGTGTGTCGGATTGTTTAGACAATGAAACCACACCTATGCCCGAAAACTCAACGATTTGTGTACTTGATGCTACAACTTCGCCTCTAACCTATCTGCTGGATGGCGGTGTTGAAGCGAACGGTCGCTTAACTTCCGATGGAATCTCTACACTCGTAACAGAACACGTTGGTGACTCGTTCGAAGCCACTGGCTCATTCGAAGGTGTCGGAACCCTCAACGGTACCGGACTTTTCATCGGAATTGGTGACTTTTCGGGCGAAATGGTTCAACCTGGTTCTTTCTATCTAACTGGCTTGATTCCGGGTGTCTACAACATGATTGCACAACTTGACAACGGTAAGGAAGTCCTACTCCCTGACCCAGTCAATGTTGGCATCTCGCCTTCGTACGACCTCGCAATGAGTATGCCTGGTTCCATCTTTGAGGATACCTTGCAAGATTTCTATGAAGAAGTGTTTGCAAATGAGGTCATTGAACTGGTTGATGTCGACCTTGGAATGGATTCATTGGTCGAAATACACACCGATGAAGACGGAAATTTCTCATACGGTCCTCTCGCGACTGGTGAATACTTCTACCGTGTTGACGTAGATAACGACGGCTGGTATGAGTTGAATGAAACCATCTATGCACGTGGAGAGTCTGAAAACTTCTCGCTTGTTATGGATGTCCCGGAAATGTACGATGTTTCGTTGCAGTTGACTTCTCCAGTTGACCCGCAAACTCAGACGCCTTATGCAGACGTTTCAGAACGCACAGTCACATTTACCAACGATGATCCTCAACTTGCACCACTTAATGCCACTTCTGATGAAACCGGTATGGTTTACATCGAACTGCCGATGGGTGCTTACACGATTTCAGATGAATCGGGTGATGACTACATCCTGTTTGACTACATCATAGTGGACCAAGAAGACGTTACGATGAGCAGCGCCTATGCAATTGCAACATGGGTCAATGGAAGCATTCGTGTTGTCGATGGCGGTTTGTTCCAAGGTGATTACACCTATGCAGACTGGGCATCTCAGGAAGAGAACTACAAGTTGGAACAGAGTCAACCTGCTGCGGGACTGGAAATCAGTTTTGCTTCAGACGATCTCGATTTCTCAACGACCGTTGAAACCGATGGAAACTTCAGCATGCGCTTACCGAGTGGAAACACCTTCCACATGACAGCACAAAGTCTCGTTTCACAAATGTCGGCAGGCCAACTGATTGAACTCGCTGGTGACGCTGAGATGAACCTCGGCCTCATGTATCTCGAACCGACTGTATCGGCTACAGGTCTCGTCTTCCTTTACGACAATTCCTCACTGTGGGATTCTTTGGCGCCTGGATATGCAGCACAAGAGGTCATTGCTACTGATTCTACAGGACTTGAATGGAGAACGATCATTGACGAGCAAGGTGGATTCGTTTTCGACCTACAAGCAGGGGACTGGGACTTCACCGTCAATGACGACCTACTCAACTCAACAAGTGTGATGGATTACGCAATTCTTACTGATTCAGGCACACTGCCTACCGTAATCGAACTGTTCGCAAACCCTGAGCATCTTTCCATCGAGCTCAACATCTTCATGGATTCAGGCGCAGATGGTGTCTTTGCAAATGGAACGGGTGTTTCACCTGCATTCTCATTGGTTCCATTGAACAACCACGGTCAACAATACAACTTCACTGCAGATGATTATTCGTCCGCAGGTAACATTACAGTGGTCCTTGAACCTGGTCTTTACAGCATTGATTTCAATGCGACTGAAGCCACAGATGAAAATGCAACCGACTATTACTTGATTGGCGAATCGTTCTTTGAAACCCTAATTGTTGGAATTGAAGCATACGAAGACTCAGTCTCGTTCGCTCTACGAAATGAATTCCTTGTGACTGGAGTCCTCACGAACTCCTCAGGCGATGGAGTCGAGAAACAATTCTTGCTACGCAACGCTGCAGATGATTTGTGGCACAACATTGCTTCCGATGCGAACGGTAGTTTTGCCTCCTATGTTCCTGCGGGAGACTGGGTTGCAATTGTTGCTCCGTTCTCTGCCTCGAACGACACCATGGAGACCTACCGTGAAGCGTTCACAGTAAGTGAAGATGCTTCGATGCGAACCGACCTCGGCTTCACTTCCATAGAAGTTGTAACCATAAACTTCCAAGTTCAGGAATTGTACACAGACACCAACATGAGTGATGTTCGAATCACACTCGTCAGTCACGATGGATTTGGAAACGTTACTCTTTCGAAATCCAATGTGGACGGTAATGTAAGCGAAACCATCATGCCTGGTACTTGGAGCATGTTCCTTAACCAAACAGAACCTCAACGTCAGTGGAGCCTGGACACATTTGATACTCCATTCTCTACCGATGATGCTGTTGATGGTGTTCTCAATCTAGGTGTTGTGTCACCCGTTCTCAATGTAGAAATCGGTGGAAAGGTCTTCTGGGACCTAGATGATAACAACCTACCTGGCGGCACAGAAGGCGTCTCAAATACCACCGTCACAATCCTCGGTGTCAACAACACTGAAATTGATACCAATGTGACAACTGATGAATTTGGTGTTTGGTCGCTGTTTGTTCCTATCCAAGACGAATACCAAATCTCCGTCATGAAAGAAGGATTTAGCACAGAAGTTTACAATGTTTCCAACACCAGTGCTTACCCTGTTTACTCGTCACCAGAATCCCACGATATCGAGATGACTGCAGGAAATGTTACTGTTTCAGGTAACGTTACCGATATCAACGACGCTGAACGGTTGAATGGTTCGATTGTGACTTTGTTCCCAAGTTCCGGCATGGCAGGTGAAGCTATTGTGGTCACCTCTCAATACGCAAACGACCAACTTACTTGGTCGACGGTTATTGCTCCAGGAGAATGGATCGTTGTAGTTACCGAAGCAAACCCCGGCGAAAACGGTGGTGGCGTTGCGATTGGTCTTCTTGATGCAAGCATCTCAGATGGTGCCACACTTGATTTGGAGATGTCTCTTGGTGGATGGCTTGACCTTACAACCTCGTGGACTGGCATCAAAATTGATGAGTATCACGCAGGTTCGGCAAGTGCAGGTTCAATCTACATGAACGAAACAGCAGTTGTAACAATCGCTATTGGCGATGAAATCGAATGGGACTTGCCAGTTGGTGCTGATGGTACAATCAGCGTCCTCATGCCTGCTTCTGAAATTGAAATGGATTCATCGTTCATTACAATCCAACACGATTTGGAACTGGAAATGGAGTACATTGGCGGTGCAGTAACAACCATCGCTGAAGGACGCTCTCCAGTGTCCCTATCCTACACACGAAGCATCAATTCCGATACATCCATTGCGATGGTCGAAGGTAGCGTTGTGAACGCAACCGTTGACGAAGAGTTGGCCTTTACCGCTGTTGAAGAAGGAGAGGGATATCAACACATTGAGTTCGATTTAGAACTGAATTACGAGGGTACTGAAACTGTGCAAGTCTTTGATGTTCTTGGGCAGATTGTCGTTTCACCTGACGAAGCTGATTGGAAGATTGAGTTCAAGAACGGTTCAACTTACGTGGACTCCTACGAAGTTTCGCTCGGAATCGGTAACGGCACCAACGATACATCGGTTCAGTCCTCTGCAACCGTTGGTATTCGTATCACCGTCGCCAACCAGTCGACTGCTTGGCACCTTGAAGAGCCACATACGTTGAAGGTTCGTATGCTTACGGACAACACTCCTTCGAGTGAAATATCAGTAACTGTTCAAGTGCCACAAATCTACGGATTGGAAACTTCTGAAGAAGACGAATCAATAGGAATTGGTGCAGGCGGAAACAGTATGTTTGGATTTGTTCTCGAGAACACCGGTAACGGTGACGACTCGTATACAATCGAACTTTCAGATAATATTCCTGAAGGTTGGGAAGTTACTCCAATGACTTCGGTGATTACCATCGCTAAGGGCGATACTCGCTCACAAATGTTTACTGCATTTGCTCCAGAAGATTTTGATTCCGGTTCAAAGGTTGTCACTGTTACCGTCACAAGTGAAGATGGAGTAACCACGGAAACCTTCGATGTGGAAATCGTCAGGGCTAATATTGACCTCTCTGTCGACCAGGGCGAGATCAAAACATTGTCCGGTAACATCGCTGACCGAGCGGGTATGTTGATCATTCCAATCAAGAACTCTGGTTTCCTGGGCAGCGACAATGTCGTTGTTTCTGCTAGTGTCCAAGGCGGTCGAAGCCTAGGTGCTCAAACCGTTTCGGTTGGTCCAGAGGGACAGACAAACGTCACCTTTGACTTGGAGGCGTCTGATGCTTCTGGTACGGTGCGATACGATGTCCGCATTGAGATTGTTGGCGATGACAGTGAATTCACCGATAAGCCAGTCGATGAGTTTGATTTCAAAATCGAATACTACATCGATGACCCGTCTGAAGAGTCGAGCCTGTTCACCATTGTAATCGCAATTCTCGGTGCATTGGTACTGTACGGCGGAGTACGTATCTCCCGTCGCAGCAACAAGGGCTCTCGGTTCTGATTTCAGACAACCCATTATATCCAGAGTTCTGAATGAACTCACATAGGGGGCGTAGCAATGGAAGGACTCGACAACGTGGAACTTCTACCGGAACCGGATGATTCGCGAATCCTTTCGGTAATCGATTCATCCGCCGTAGGCTATCAAAACCATTGGCGTTCAGAGGTTACTGGTTGGGCTCCAATGCAAGCAGTACCCGTTTCTCGCATGCGCAGTCGGAAGATGCTCGTAACCAACGGTGTCATTTTTTCAGTACTGGTTATTGTTATGCTCTATGTGTGGAATTCAGGGTTGCTTTTCCTTGAAATACCTCCACCTAAATCGGAATGGGCCATCGAACAGTCTCAATTTGAGGATTTGTCCGATATGGGCTTGTCCGGCGAAGGCGTTCGTGTCTGTATGGTTGATACTGGAATTGACCTCAGTAACCCGGCTTTTTCGAATCTTCAAGTCACATTCAAGGACATGATTGGTGCATCAACCTCACCGGTGGACTACGGATACGTAGCTCACGGGACCCTGATGGCAGGCATTCTTGTCTCAAATGACCACCAACTCGGTGTTGCGCCGAATGTAGATCTGGCGATGGTTGCTGCCTTGGGTGCTGATGAGGATGACATGAACAGCGGTTCAGAGGATACCGTCGCCCAATCCATTCGTTGGTGCCAAGACGAATACCAAGCCGATATCATCTCGCTCTCGCTTGGAGGAGAACAAAACGTCGAAATGCACACAGAGGGTAGTAGTGTTTCTGCAGTTCGGAGAGCTGTTGACTCTGGAATATTCGTGGTTGCTGCAGCGGGAAACGATGGTGGCAGTGCGGATGACGGTTTGGTGTCAGTGCCAGGCAATGTGCCACGTGTCATCACAGTGGGAGCATCAACAGAGTCGCAAAAGGTTTGGGCCAATTCATCATCTGGTTCGCAAACTCTTCCGAACGACGATTTTCGGCAACATCCGCACATGAAGCCAGAAGTCATCGCACCAGGTCAGAACATCATCAGCACTGGTGTAGGTGATACATGGTTCTCGAGCAGTGGAACATCCGATTCGACCGTGTTTGTAACGGGTGCCCTTTCGCTCCTACTCGAAGCGTTCCCGGAATACAAGGCATCTTCGACTTCAGATGGCTCATGTATTGATGCCGTCAAGAATGCACTGATGAATTCCGCCCTAAAATACGACGATTCATCAACACATGATGACAGTTGGGGCTACGGTCAACTGCAGGCGATGGCTTGGTATTCTTCTCTTGAATCTCAATCTCAACCTTGCTGAATATTGAATCAAATGCACGACGCAGTTGCATTCCAGCGTTTGAAGTCGAATAAAAATGTGATATTTTCAATAAGTATTGATATTCTTACATGCGCATTGGCGATATTTTAATGGCTTGATGATATTCTTAAAATGTCATCAGAGGCGCAGTATTATATTCGTAGTGAGAATAGGGATGGAAAGAGGCGTCTATTTTGAAGAACACAACATCTCACAAAAGCATATCGTTGGTTGCACTCCTTTTGCTCTCAACATTGACTGGGCTAATCGCCATTCCTACAGCATCTGCCGTAAATGAAACGAAGTCCGGAATCATTTCTGGAACTGAAACCTGGACAGGTACGATGAACCTCAACGGCGACGTTGTAGTTGCTGAAGGTGCTAAACTCATCGTCAATGCTGGTACTGTAATCAATATTCCTTACGGATATTACATCGACGTCGAAGGCGCAATCTGTATCGGAGACACTGCTTGTGGTGCAAGTTCCGGCTCCTCTGGTAATCAAGCTCGGTTTGTCTGGTCCACACCAACGAACTACACTGTTCAAGGACGGTGCTATTCGAACAACACCAATAATCCAAACTACAACGCTGATACTGCATGCGGTTCGGGAATGATAATTCGTTCGACCATCGATCAAGCAATCACCTCAATCAAGTACGCTCATTTTGAGAACGCTTACGGTCACCCATTTGAGACAAACCAAGTGAGTGGGAAGCAATATGGTGCTCTTGTTTTCGACGGTTCAACGACAACAGCGCAAGGGCTTTCATTTGCTAATATCAACACTTCAAATATTATGGCCATAGACCTCGCAGCGCCATCCATTTCTGATTCAACGTTCACACTGGGTGTTGACGGCAATGGATTCGATGCAGCAGCAGTCCGTGCTTATGGAGCAGGTGCAGGAATTTTAGCAACTATGGAGGTGTCGAATTCAGTTTTCACCGGAAATACGGAAGCTGAATGTGGTAACGACGGTCGAAGTCTGGTCTATGTTGAGAGTTCATATGTGGACTTCTCATACCTTGACATTAAGGACAATTCCTATGGTTTCTTCATGAAAGAAAGTTCCGGCTCGATTACCGACTCTACGATTAACGTCAAATGCAGTGGTATTGATACCAATTCTCACAAAGTTACCGGTACGATTGACCACACCTTGATTATTAATCGCAACACCATTACGACTGCAGATGGTTCGGGAATCACTGCCTATGACGGTGCTATTGTCGTTGCAGAGGATAATATAATCTCGGGTGCATCGGCAGGTTCAGGTTTTGGTATTCGCTCATCCACCGTAACGGCCAACAACAACGTTATCGGCCCAATTGGCGGTTGGAACGGTCTGTGGATCTACGGCACATCCGATGTCATTGCGGAAAACAATACCATCCAAGACACTGCAAAGGAAGCGGTTCTCATAGGAGAGTACCACTATCTTGACCAAGGATGGAACGTACCTACACCGACTGCTTCTCGACTCTATTTGGCGAACAATCAAATTTCAAACAACACCGGTACATGCAACTCCCAAATGTACGACGGAGACTTTGCGTGTCCTGCCATTCACATGTTCATGTCCTCAGCGACTCTGTACGATAATACAGTCACGAACAACGCTGGAGATGGGATGCGAATCAAGGCAAGCATCGTTAACGCTCAACGAAACACAATAGAAGTTTCTGGCTTTGCTGCAAACATCTCGCTGTATGACGATAACTACGGTAACAAGTACGGTTCAATCGCTTACTTCTCCGAGAACACTTACACCAACGCAACGCAGGTCTACAACATTACCGAATCACGAGTTACTGTACAGTCGGAATACATCCCCGACGCGATTCCTACCGATTACGATGGTGACGGCAACGACGATTCGCTTTCATACCCAGTATCGCTTCAATGGCTTGGCCCTGAATGCCCATACGTCCTCGACGAGTGTTTGCAGGTGCCTCCGACTGCTATCATGCCACCAGCGTTCATGCCATTGGCTCTTGAGGTCGTTGAAAACTCAACCGTGTTCTCTTATGCCGACTTACAAAACTTTGATTCCTCAAAGATTCATGTGCAGAACCAAAACTCCGCATGGGGCAGTCAAGTTCGAGAAGGTGAACTTGTCCGTTACCAAGTGAAGGCACAGAACAGCAATGTAGTGGACGCTACAGTCATTATCCGAGATGCATCTGGATTGCCACTTTACACCCTCACAACCGATGCCTTTGGTTTCACACCAGAAGTTTCGCTCCCATCCGACTTTTTGCTTGACCGAAACTGGAACCACAATGTTGGCGAAACCAACGTTCAAATTCCTGGTGAAACCGATGCTCAAGGAAATCCAATTTTCATCGATGAGAACTCATGTGCTGATGGATACGATAACGATGGCGACACCAAGGTAGACTCTGCGGACGCAGACTGTACCGGTGGCCGTGAACTTCCGTTCTACACCGTGGAAGCATACAAGTTCGGCAAGGGGCAAAAAGATTTCAATTTCGTCCTCAGTGGCGGAATTGATGATGTCATCAATCTTGTGAACTTGAAGCCGAGTGTTACTGTATCACAAAACGATGGATTCTCTTTTGCGACAACTGCTTCCCTTAGTGGTAGCTCTTGGGATGGAATCTCTGGCCCATATGCTTTGGACCAAATCGCCTATGAGAACCAATTTGGCCTCATCAAGCGTGTAGAAATCCAACCACCTGGCTCGACGGATTGGTATTCAGCACTGGACACCTCAGGAGCGAACGGAATGATTACCAAATCTGTGCATCCGTTCAAAACATGGTCGTTCGATTGGGACTTGTCCGCTCATCCTGAAGGCGAAGGTGACGTCACATTCCGTGTACGCTCCTACGACGGTCTGGATTATTCCCCGGTCGAAGTTCGCAAATACAAGTTGAACTTAGTTGCTCCAACCACACTGGTGAATTCACCCGCTGACGGGTCATCGCACACAACTGGAAAAGTGACCTTTACCGGTACAGCAAGCGACCCTTACACCGGGACATGGGGAAGCGACATCAACTCGATTTGGTTTGACATCAACGGTCCGAACGGTTACACGGCGAACTTCGATGTATCAGGTTCAACTGCATGGGCATACGATTGGATTTTCCAAGAGTTGCAAACAGGGCAGTATGATTTCCGAATTTGGGCGTCTGACAGTGACTTTTGTAATACGAAATCCAGTTGGACTGATTGCGAACATGAAACTCGCAGCATCAACATCAACACCGACAACGCCATTCCATTCGTTCAACTCAGTGAGCCTTTGAATTCGGACATTATCCGGGCCAGTGAAACGCAATTGATTCAAGGCGTCGCACTTGACAACGATGGATTGGTAACTCGCGTCGAAATCTCAATCTTTGATCTAGCCAGCGGCGTGCCGATTAACAACGGTCCAGACCCGGTAACGAACTTCGCACCGAACGGTGCTTGGTACACGACATGGGACACCTCCGACCTTATTCACGACCAACAGTATGAATTGGTGATCAAGGCATGGGACGGGAAGGACTTTTCGAACGAGGAGCGAATCCGAATAAAAATTGATAATCCAACCGACGCCGATAACATCGTGCCAGATTTCAACTCGACAGGGTGGGCCAGTACAATCACCTTGTTCTGCGACTCAAATCCTACGAAACTTGACCGCTGTAACGGTGGAATTAGTATTGACCTCATGGAACACTTCTCCGATGCAGACGGTGCCGATGATGGTAAGACAAATGGTCTGAGTTTCGATATTTTCGATGACCCTACTAACTTGGATGATGACTTCTATGGCGATTATCTCACACTTTCTGACAAGGGTGTCGTCAGTTATGACCCCGCCTATGTGACTGGACTTTCGAACGAAGTCTCGGAATGGTCCTTGGTTGGCCTGATGTTTGTGGCTCGTGATGCTTACGACTCAGTTGCCTACTCCTACAAGGTCAACGTCGTTGTGGTCGAAGTGACATTCAGTGTTGTCCGAGATAACACTGGACTTTTGGGACCAGATTCACCAGCGTACTTCAGCGGTCAAGGCTTGCCCAATAGTTTGGTCGAAGCCCGATTTGACAGCCTCAAAGGGGTTCGAATTAACCAAACACGTGTCAATGCAGACGCAACATGGACCATGGAAATTTCCAGCAGTCAACTCTCCGGAATGGAAGGTACAAGTAATATTATCTTTGAAATGGATGACCAAGTCTATACCGCCCCTGGTGAGAACAGTAACGCTGTATTCAAACTCAGCATCAGTGATGGCGCAGAATCGAATTCGAACGTCATGCTGATTGTTGCTGTAGTGATTGGAGTCATTGCGCTTCTTGGTGCAGGGATGTTCTTTTTCCAGGTTGAGTATGAAGGCATGGATGAACTCAATGAAGTTGCTCAATCCGAACAAGAGGCTTCCTCAGCAGACCCTTACGCTTGGGCCAAGGCTCGTCAGGACCCAGTTAGTATTCCATCTGCTGCTGTTGCTACAACCCCGGTGGCCGCTCAGCCCATCGCTGCTGCGGCTCAACCTGCTGCAGCTCCTCAATCTTCGCAACATCCCGGATGGCTATGGGATTCTGAGTCCAACAGCTGGGTTCCAGATCCAAACTACACACCAGATCAGTGATGCACTTTCTGCTCACATGAGCGGAAGTGTTGAAGAGTAGAAAAGGGCGAGGTGAGAATATGTCTGTTCAACCTAAACCAGGAGTGCAAGAACGAATACTTCTGCACCTTCTTGATTATTCAGATTTTAAAAACAGCGTCGAAGTTCCTTTTGCTCTTTCGCAGATGGGGATTGCGAACGCTGTAGCGATTGCCCGTTCGAATGTCCCCCGGGCGATTGCAGGGCTCAAAGATCAGGGCTTGCTCATTGAACGCCAAGCGCACGTAACTGGCGTATCTCGTAAGCGTAAGGCGTATTTTCTCACTGACCCTGGAATGAATGTCTCTGAAGATACTTGGGGGCGTCTGCGTAACTTCCAATTGCGTAGCATTATGGACGACGGGGCGATTATAAATTCCACACTCGGAGAAATCAATGACCATCTGGAATTTTCTATGCGACCAGTGGACATCATTCGGTACATGGATGACAACTGTGTTCTCGACACCCGTACACTGTCTGCAGATTTAGTTGAACGAGATTTATCGAAGCATGTGGAAAAGCAATTGGTCACTTCCCTTGGTGATTTGCCACGGCTACGGCATTTCTATGGGCGGGAAAAAGAACTTGATAACATGGCGAATTTGATTGATGCTCGTGCAACAACACTTCTCATACCCGGAATTGCCGGGATTGGAAAAACGACGATTGCTTCGAAATTGATCGAGCGTTTCATGCACCGACGCAACTTGTTGTATCATCGTTGCCAAGATTGGGAAGGTTCCCGTTCGTTCTTTGAATCGATTGCCGATTGGTTGGCAAATATAGGAGATTCAACATTTGCTGACTACTTGGCTGCTACGCCCGTTCCACAACCTGCTGATGCAGCACGGCTACTCGTAGACTCTTTGGAAGGTACACCAAGCCTGATTGTCATCGATGACTTTCACAAAGTGGCTGACACCACTCTGCATCAGACCTTCCAAGCGATGTCACTCGCCTTGCTGGGCAGTGAAGAGGAAATCGGTCTTGTGATTTTCTCTCGTTCATTCAAACCTGTTGTTCCAACCAAGGACGCAGAAGGGCGAATTGCGAGCCTTGTTCTTCCTCTCGATGGACTTGATTCGGATGCTGGACGTCAACTCTTGAGCAGTTTCGAGAACTTGGGAGATGAACAATGGCTCCATATTCACGGGTTATCGAGGGGTCACCCTTTGGTTCTCGAGTTGATTAACCGTGGTGCTTCTGCAGGAGCTTTCCACGAAACCCTTGAGAATTACGTTACGGTTGAGATCTTTTCGAAGTTGAGTGCCGAACAGAAACGTGTCTTGTCTGCTCTAGCCATATACCGTGAACCAGTCAATTTGTCTGCCCTTGCTGAACAAGGGCTTGATACAGATGAACTTGATACCCTTGTCGAACAAGGCCTTGCCCGTCAAGGGGATGTGGATTTTTACGATGTACACGATTTGATTCGAGAATTTTTGGTTCGAAGCCTTGAAGAAAGTACAAAGCAAGAGTTTCACGCTAAGTGTTGCACTTGGTACGAGAAGCAAACTTCAGCGCCTGCTGTTTTGATTGAACACATCTTCCACCTTATCCGTTCTGGAAAAGGCGATGAGGCAGCAGTTCTCATTGCGGAACAGGGAAGAGCACTGATTGCGCAAGGCCATATGGAGCTACTCGGATTGATGGAAGGTTTGACTTATGATTCATTGGATGTGCCAATTCATATGCGCGTTCTACAATTACACGGCGAACTGCTCGTACTTCTTGGTAGATTTTCTGAAGCAGAAGCAGTCTTTGTGTCGATTGCTAAACTGGACCCGAACTCGAAAGCCATTCGGTTGAAGGCAGAAGTCCATTCAGCACTGGCTGACCTTGCTCTCAAGCAAGGTGATGCTGACAAAGCATTGGGGATGCATCGTGAAGCTTTAGAGAAGTTCATCGAATGCGGTGATGCGAAGGGCGCCGCACGTTCATACAACAACATGGGATATCTGCTCCGGCGTAAAAATGATATTTCCAAAGCTCTGGAAGCATATGGAGAAGTTGAAAAAATCCTCGATGAATCGGACGGTGTCGTATTGATTGGAACTCAGTTGACACTGGCACGTGCTTTCTTAGAACTTGATGAAATTGACCGTGCCCGAGATCACGCAATTCAAGCGTTCGAAGTCTCAGATGACGGTGAAGATGTGTTGCTTCACGCACGAGCACAGGCAGTTCTTGGCCGGTACTATGCCAAGGTTGGCGATGCTGATGTGGCATCCCACCACTATACGACCGCTCTTGAGACAATGAGTGTAGCTGGCGATTTACTTTCACTGGTCGAGATTACTATTCTTCTCGGAGAAGTCTTGCAAGATGCTGGACGAGCAGAGGACGCAATGGAACACTATCGCGAGGCACTTGTCATAGCCGAGGCAAACGATTTGCGTATGCAAATTGGAGAATTACTTTCCCGGCTTGGTGGTGTGGCACCTGACAAACGCCGTCGAATGGAATACCTCCAAAGAGCGCTAGCAGTGTTCCGTGAACTCGGTGCCAAATCAAGGATGCGAGATGTGCAAGGTCAGGTTCATGCGGCCGTCATGGGCCGTTGAATCAATTGTACGATTGTGGTCTGTCGTATTGCAAGGTAGTAACACCGTTTGAGTGTACAATCCATACTGAAGTAACACCGGCAAGGACCACAGTACCTTCGTGTGATCCTGCCCCAGTTCCAGATAGCGAGACACTGGTGTCAAGCGTACCTCCTTCGTGGATTAAATTAATCGAAGTGTCTGTGAGTTCAAGCGTAATTCTCGCTTCGTCTGCTTCTGTTAATCTCCATGTCACCTTCTCAGCATATTCAACTGAACCCATCCGACTCGCCTCATCGGCTCGTTCAACTGCGGCAGCCAAGTCATCGAGGTTGGATTGAATTGCATTTTCGTTCCAACGTTCACGTGTGGCGGTTTCAATTTGATACGCCCAAATACTGAATGTTGTTAGCAACAAGACGCCTAAAAGAAACGTAAAGATGTATCCAAGTTCAGTTGCAGCAGCATGTTCATCTCTGCGCAATTGTTTACTGTTCAAGAGACCGCCTCCGTCATGTGTGCATTGAGTGCTGCAATTTGTAGTGTAAATTGTATTGCTTCACCGTTGGTATGCCAGACTGCTTCCGACGTGCCGTATGACGGGTCGGGTACCCAGCCAACATAGTCGGTGAGTAAATCAATACGGCCAGGATATACAGTCCAATCTTCACTTGATTCAAGTCCATCTGCGGATGACTGGGCAATTGCAATTCCGTAAGGGTTCGACCACCCTCTTCGCACTTCATGAGCCGTAGCCGACGCTAAAGATGAACGGTCGACTAATTCGATGTCGAGATTCATATTGCCTGCACCACTGACGCTGTCGGCAGTAGGATGAAGTGAGGGCACTGTTGCCGCAAAGCGAGGTCCAGGTCCTCCTCTGTCGGAAGGTGAAACGACGATATAGGGTTCAAACTCTGGATGATTTGTGACTACGGCCCCACCCGCATAGGCGACTTCCATACCAGCAATGGATGACTCGAATTCGTAACTGAGCCGAGAGAGATGGAATCCCCACACTGTGCCCAAGGTGGCGTGGTTTGAAGCACCGCTCTCTCCAATCAGGCTGATTTGCATGCTTGCAGGATGGCTTCCTGACCTCCACGCGTTCTTCAGGTCAACTTGACTTCTCCCACTCATCGATTGCCAAGGGAGGTCTGTACTTATCCAGCCACTGGCTTGAATATTGATCGGTAGGCACCGTTGAGCACCATCATGCATGGCTTGGAGCAATCCATCTTGACCCCGTACAGAATATATCCGTAATGCATCTCCGTCGGTCACTCGAATCTGGGCTACGCCTTGGCTAAGTTCGATGGTTTCGTGGTTTGAATCGTCGAGAAACGTTCCGTTGGCGTTTGTGCTACCTGTCATGTTCCACTCAGTGTAGTATCCTGCATGCGTTATGTGGAGTCGATGGAGTCCAAGTTGGTCGTTCTCGAATGTGTGTAATTGGCCAGAGGTTGCACCGGTGTCATCTGCTGGTTCGACTTGTAGGCCAGAGCCGGAAGCATTCTTTCTCCAGGTGACAAAGACATCACCGTTCGCATCGAGCAATGGAGCTCCATCGATATCGGCTGGTGGCCATTGGACCGCCGAGGTTTGATTCGCAGGAACAGAAAGTCCACCACCTCTCCAAGTAACGGTAACACTGTCGGTTCCGGGATTCGAAAAGACGAGTTCACCTTCAAAAGATGGCGTCATGAATGAATGCCCGAGGTGTTGACCGTCGATGCTTGGCAACGTCATTTGCCCTACACCTGCATCCGTATTCGTTTGCAAGATTAGTCTCGATGGTGAACTCGTCGATACGTGAACGACTTCCGGTGATGAGTGGTTGAATTGGTGAGTAAAATCGACCCCAACTCTGTTTTGATTGGATGGAAGCGCATAGTAAGTGTTTGACGAATCGTTCCGAATCGTAATTTGATTTGCCGACTCACTGAGGACTTGAATCTTATTTTCTCCGGCAGGTAGGGGAATCGACCATGAGCTGCCAGTGGAGTCTACAGGGCTTGGATCATTGGGCTGAATCACGGTTGTACCGCCGTTACCAACTGAGAACAAAAGATGCAGTTGATGTGATGAATGGATGATGGTCTCTCCAAGTTCACTTGCATCCAACCGATGCATGCCGTCAACCATCAATTTGATTTCCGACAGCGTATCACTGCCGTTCAACACTTCGACTTCGATTGGTCCAAGCGGCAAAGCCAGCCCTGGTGAGGCAGTGAGGAGTACTTCGTCGACCCACTCAGGGACGGTGAATATGTACGGGTTCGATGGCCCTAGGCGCAAGTCATCGATGCATACCGCTGTGTTCATTGATTCTGGATGGCGAATTCGCAATTCATCATCGTAGTCGAGCGCACCTTGAACTCGGAATGACGTGTCCTCTGCCCATGTAGCAGAGTACCACATGCTGCTTTGCATCATGTTCCAGTTGAGTGTACCGTCAACAGGGATGAGATCGATTTCAGTCGAATCTCCTGGCATACCAGTTTCGCTTAATGCTGCAGTTTGGTGGGCCATAAGGGTCATTTGAGATGACATGTCATGCCGTTCAATCGAACCTTCAAGTTCTTCAATCACTGGAATCAATGACACCATCATCATGGCAATAATCGATAACACACCGCCGAAAAGAAGCACTGTAGCAACAGCAGCTGAGACTGCCTCCTCGTCCCGTTGGAGCAATGAGTTCATCTCGAGACCTCCACACGCTTTACATCGACTTCAAGAATGAGTTGATTTTGTTGAGATTCTACAGTGAATCCATCCGCCCCACTGGCCCGCAGATAAGGTGCGTATCCAGTAAACGTGTCAAGCGTTCCTGACGCCCGGTTCAGTGTATGGTCTTCCAGCATCTTGTCATGGTATTGTGGAGTTATGAGGTCATTGAGTGCATTTTCTACCGTGAACTTGAGATGGTAAGCATTGCCAGTGAAGAGCGTCATTGGTCCAAGAGATACCATGTTCATCCCAATCTTCTCTCCAGAGCCTATGGAGCCGTCGATGGTAACATCGGTGAGGACAATCGATAATCGTAATTCCCCGGTGACCAGTGTGTCAAGTTCGATGTTTGGGAATTGCGAAACTTTCCAAGGCTCGTTTGGGAACCGTTCGGCACGAGCGTCGTTTACCAAAGCAATTTGGTGCTCTCCCAAGCCAAGTGAAGTTGAGATTTGAATTCCCGAGACAATGTAGGAGACACTTTTGTGCAACTCACGCTGGTCAGCATCGTATACCGTTATTGTCATCCAATGGTCTTGAGATGATTGGTGTTGTACAGCAACTTCGTCGAACGTAGCGCCGAACGAGTGCGTCTCAATCCCCATCGGGCTTTCGATTGTGACGCTTCGAGCAGTTTCGTTAATGGCTGTAATGCCTATTGCTGAGTTGTTGATGTTCCGTACCGTAATTCGCTCATCTGGTGTCAAATCAGCAGCAATTGTCCATGTTTCTACTTTGACGACAGGCTGAACCATGGTTGATTTGAGTGCGAGTGTGTGGCGGATGCCAGTGCCTTCCGGTGCGCTTCCAGCGACATCGATTCTGTCTTCAAAACGGTCGGCTATTCCGTTCGCACTGTTCCAATTGGTATTGTCTTCAAAATCTGAAATATACGGGTTCAGGAAAATCCACACACCACCCATGATTGTAACGACCATGGCCAACATCATGACGACACCGAGAACTTCGCTGACTGCCCTTTGGTCTCGGCGTAGAGACGGGCGAAGTACAGTAGGCTGGTGTGCGTTCACAGACAGCACAACCTTTGGTATCATTTAGCCATTGACCTTGACACCCCCCCTTAGGGGGGTGATTTGGCAGTTTAGCGAACCGTCGAATGAACGTGTGATGCTTCGGATTGTTCAACAGTTTTGCCGATGTAGTGTGAGTTCTCAGGCCCATCTTGGAGTGATATGGAAATATCCCCGCTGAAGATCTCATCGATGTGGTACAAAACTGTAGATTCAGCGAGATGCGGTTGGTTGTTTTTCTCCGATAAGTGCGTCAGGGAAATACTACGAGTAGCGGATGTGCAAACTTGCGCGAGAAATTCTCCAGTTTGGTCGTTTGAAAGGTGCCCGCCACGACCACTGATTCGATCTTTAAGCGAGAATGGATAAGGCCCATTCATCAGGCGGTTATGGTCGTAATTCGCTTCAATGGCAATGTGTTCACAACCACGTACATGCGTCACCAATTCATCGGTCCATGAACCAAGATCTGTGATGACCGCTGCTCGTTGGCCATTATGGCTTGCGACAAAGGCCACGTTATCTGCTCCCGAATGAGGTACAGGGACAGGTAGGACTGATAAATCATCACTGACTTTAATCAGGTCCAATGAATCAAAGTAATGAGTGAGTTCAGGTTGAAGCCCCAACTCTTCTGCAGTTCTGTGGTTGGCTTGGACTTTCATTTTCCAGCGCTTTTGGGCGACCAGTGCGCCACCTCCATGGTCCCCATGGTGATGGCTAATGAAGATGAAATCAATTTCAGTTGGGTGTATGTTAAGACGAGCAAGTCGCTTTTCCAACTGTGCGCCGCTGAAGCCTTGGTCGATGAGGACTTTGGCATGCTCGGTCTCGAGCAAAGTCGCATTCCCGCGACTGCCAGTTCCAAGGTGCGTGAGTACCATTGTCATCTCAATCGAAGCCTACTGGTCGCGAGCGGCCTTTGAAGACACCGCTTGTCTGGGTTGCAACGGTACACTTTCTCTCAAGAAACTTACTTCTCCAATTTGAATTGGAGATGCAAATCAGTGACGATTTAACCGTTCATAATTTGACCTCTGTCCGAACATCGCTCCATCATCCTCATAAGTGTCTTGAGAAGCATGCACACATGCGAAGCGTATGCTTTGTAGGCTGGTCTCCAAATGCGACGAAGTATAACCACTCTTCTAACCACCCTTGCTGTTGTTGCAAGTTTGCTTTTCATGTCCCAATTTCCTGCTGTGTCTTCGGTCTCAAACCTTCATCCGGATACGACCGATGGCTCCAAGCCTCCTTCAACGGATACCGATGGAGATAAAATCCCAGACGTCCACGAAAATCTGTTCGAGGAATGGATGAATTGGAGTGCCATCGATGGCCGCGCTGTTTCGATTGAAGGATTGGACAGTAACGATGCGTCAGATGCATTGTTTGATCTTGATAAAGACGGCTTGAATGCTACAGAAGAATATTGTTGGCCTTATCCGGCGAATTGTACAGCACCCGGGTTCCCCCGTGGACTCACTGGTACGGTGGATGGTGAAGGAGAGCGCTCATACCTCGACCCTCGAATCGCAGACACCGATGGCGACGGAATGCCTGATGGATACGAAGCCTACATGTGTGAACGTGTTGGTGGCTACAATGTATTTACGTTCAAGTATGAATGCAATACCTTTGACCCTCTCAATGCTTCGGATTTGTACGACGACCCTGATGAAGACGGTTTCGACGTAAATCGAGATGGAGTTCTGTCAATAACGGAACGATTTTCTTCGCCTGAAGAATACATCCAAGGAGCACCTGTAAACCACACAAATGAACTGGATGGACTTTGGTGCTCAGCCACATTGCCAGAAGGTTCAGTCTTTGAAAACTGGCCGTTCATTCCAACTGGAGCCAATGCGACATTCCAAAATCTACTTTCTGCGTGCACTGAAAACGCAACCATGGTCATCGATGAAGATATTTGGCTCGGCACCGACCCACTGCTTGCCGACTCGGACCGTTACCATTGGGACGGGTTCTCTATCCGTCGCTTGTTCCCTTCTTTCGGTGATGGAATCCCGGACGGCTGGGAAGTCCATTTTGGCCTTGAACCTCTGAATCGAACAAATGCTTTGCTCGATCCAGACAACGACGGTTGGGACGCGAACCGTGATGGGGGCGTATCGCCGGACGTCAGTCGAACATTAACCGCACTGGCTCTTGGTGAATCGCTCTCTACGCTCGAGGAATATTTTGTTCACAACGATAACGGTAACTCTGTCCTCCCGGGTATGAAAACGGCCTTACTTGGTACGCAGGATGACAGCGTTGAATACATGCCTCTCAGTTTTGACGCCCCTGCCGATGAGATGAGTTTGATTCATTATGACTTACGCGATTTAGATACAGATAATTTACATGTTTATGCAACTACGAAATACGGCCTTACCGTCTTTGATTATGAGCAAATGGTAAGTTACGACCACTGGATGCCGGAGGGAATCGAATTACATTCATCGTTACTCCTTTCTCAAGATGATTCCATCTTCGCACTTGCAGTTGCAACCAGCGCAGGTCTTGCTGTAGCACCACTCCAAGCTGATGGGAATCTTGGGCCTTTGAGCACGTGGTCTTGGTCGCTTTCCAGCGAGATTTCTGCTCTCACCATGCTCAACATCGACGGTCAAAACACACTCTTACTCGGATTGGGTAATGCCGGTGATGGTTCGGTTTTCGAAGTTTCTTCGTCGGGTGAGATCATAGAACAAAATCCAATTTCAGAAAATTTAGAGACTGCTCTGCGTCAATCGAATGCATCGGTTACTGAATTAGCTCACGGTCCAGCAGGCGGTGGCGCAAACATGCTCTTTGTTGGAACGGACCGAGGTCTACTTACTGCAGAAACTACGACTGCTCGGGATGAGTTTGAACCAAATTGGAGATTTTACTATACCCCCGAAACCACTCCTTTCCCAACTTCCATCGATGAACTGCGCTCACTCTCGTTAGGAATGGTCGCAAATCCTGCTGAGGTTCGAACGATGATTCTCGATGGTCCAAACTCGGCAAATGCTCAAGTCTTATGGTTTGGAACTCCTGCTGGAGTTCACATGTTGAATTTAGTAGAGAATTCCATTTCTCACAGCGGTCTATTGGAGCATCCCGGTGTTGAGGGCAGATATACGCGAGAATACAACAACATCCACTCTTTACACGTGACCGGTGACGAAATCTTGGTCGGTTCAATCAAAGGCATGTGGGCTATTTCTGGAGATTATTCTGCTGTTTATGGCTACCAAGGGCAAGAAACCATTTATGGTGAAATTGTGACGATTCAATCGCTTTTACTCGACGGTAACACAACCGTTTTGACCGGTTCTTCACCTGGGAAATATGCAAACATCGAGCTCATCAACCCAGGAGCTAATGATTCTGATAACGACGGAATGCCCGATGGGTGGGAGGTCGCTAATGGCCTTGATCCAACCGATCCGTGGGATTCTCTGTTCGATGCAGACAGCGACGGCCTTGATCTTGACCAAGCCGACGACGGATTCCTTGAACGGCTTTGGACCAACCTCGACGAATACAGATTTGTATCTCAGTCTTTGAACGGCTACAACTCAACCAATCCGAAAGTTGGTGACACCGATGGTGATGGATTAGGTGATGGAAGCGAATACTTCGGATTCTTCTATGAAACATCCAACCTTTGGTGCCATTACTCTGTCCAAATGGAGTACATTTGCGATGATGCAGCAGGTCAGGCTGCCAATGCGACCTATCTCGGATTGTCAAGCAGCGACCGTGGAACTGACCCTACCAATTTCGACAGTGACGGGGACGGAATGCCAGATGGATGGGAGATTGAGCACAGAAGATGGATCGGTTCCTCGTTTACAGGAGGCAACAATTGGACCTTGGACCCCAACCGTGCTGCTGATGCAAATTGGGACGCAGACCGTGATGGGCTGCCCAATCTTTGCGAGTATCAATGGTCTGTGGTCCGTAGTGCGGCAGTTGACGGATTGTTGTATGAATCTCACGGAGAATCAATTAACGCCAGCCTTGAATGGTTTGAAGCAGACCCGAACAACATCGATTCCGATGGAGACTCTTTACCTGATGGTTGGGAATCCGGGGGTTCATGCACATGGGACCCGTCACGGCAGGGTGTAAATCCGCTCAATGCTTCTGATTTGTTCCAAAATCCCGATGGTGATGGGTACGATATCAATCATAACGGAATACTCGAAGAAAATGAGGAATTCGTAAACTATCTTGAATTCCACGTTCGCTCTGACTTGTTCAACGGCAACCAAACCTTTGGCGGTGAGGCTTTGCCGAACGGTTTCTCCACAGACCTGTTCACCAACATCAGCCTCAACGGTGCTCCTGAAGCATCGTTTGGCGATCGGGCATCTGGTTCAGTAACCGCTCTTCAATCGATCACTAGCATCGGCTCATCCAACCCATTGAATGCCGACTCAGACGCTGACGGTATGCCGGATGGATGGGAAATTTGGTTTGCTCGCTGGAATATTCTCGATGACGCTTGGACGCTGAACCCATTGGATTCTTCGGACCGTTGGCAAGACGCAGATGATGATGGAATGGCGAACTGGGAAGAATACAACTCCATTGCACCTGAATATTCTGAAACCGACCAAAACCGTTCATCTCCTCAATGGTTCGTCACCACAGTTGGCTCGGCTTTTGCTTTGCAACAATGGCCTGGTAACAGCGTTGAGTATTCGTTTGGCTCGTTTATTGAATCTGACCAAATCAACCTCTCCGGATGGACATCGGACCCGAATAATGTCGATACAGACGGTGATGGGATGATTGACGGAATCGAACAATTATTCACTTCATGGAACATCAGTGCTGGCCGTTGGACTCTCAATCCATTGGTTGCAGGTGACGGTCTATTCGACGGCGACGGTGATGGCCTCACAGACAGTCAAGAGTTCGCAATCGCTGTTGAAAATCCAGAGAACGGTGTGGAACATCCTTCTGATGCCCCATTATTGCACCTCGATGGTGATGTTCAACAACCGACTGAAAAGGCACAACGTGTGTTCAACATGCTCATCACCAAAGAAACCCGTGGAAAACGCCTCCTCACTGATTTCAATGATTGGCAAGCTGGAGTACCACCCAACGCAATTTTATCAACGCTTTTGGGTATGTCCGATCCAACCAACCCTGACACTGACGACGATGGTATGTACGACGGATTTGAGTATTGGTTCACTGAATGGGATTTGGAAGAAAACCGTTGGAGTATGAATCCACTGATTGATAGCGATGTGAACCTCGACACAGACGGCGATAGTTTCGATTGTGATGGTGATGGTAACATTTCTGTTGACGAACGGTTTTCAAATTTACGAGAATGGGAGTCGAGGACGTACGGAAAGTACAGTGAACGGTTCTCAGTTCCTCCTTCTGCAGGCCTAATCGACTTTGGCGAAGACGCTATTCAAGCGTATACAGAGGAACTCGGATTTACTTCCGCACAGGCACAACAAGCGCTGTACATCGACTTTGCCTCCAAAAACCAGGAAAGTACGGACAGGATGCTGATGATCAATGAATTTAACGAGGAGAATTTTAATCGAACTCTACTCGGTATTGCAGACCCCACGAGCACCGATTCTGATTCGGATGGTATCGAAGATGGTTGGGAATATTGCTACGCATTGTACGGAATGGATGACCCGACAACAATCAATCATTGGGCTTCAAACCCCCTCAATCCTTGGGATGTCAACTATGATGGAGATCACGATGGATGGTATGATCGCTCTGCGTTTGACCAACCCGCAGAACAGGGTACTTGGTCCAGCCGTGTTTTCACGCCAAACTCAGCAATTGTACAATCTGGATTTGGAGACCTACCCTTCACAAACTGGATGGAGTGGGACAACCAAACACGACCAGACTTGAACGATTCCGACGGTGACAGTGTATCGTATACGACTGTGGTCTCCAACGGTCAAGTCGTTTTGCACGAACAAGATTTCAATCTTTCTGACGGCCGCGAGGTGTTCAAGTACGGTATCAATCCGAGTGATAACGATTCAGACGGTGACATGCTTCCGGATTGGTATGAATATGCAAAGGCATGGAATGAAGATAACGACAATTACAGCACTTTCATGCAAATACGAGTGGTATGGATTGATGCGGCCACAGGTGGCGCATGTACGACTGACACCAATTCATGCCTTCCACTTTCGCAGCAAGGTGTTGACGGGGTGTTGTCGCGTCCTGACTTGTCTTTTACTTGGTTCACCATGAACCCGGCAGATCCTCTCGATGCAAATTTTGACCCCGACCAAGACGGGAACTGGGATTGCACAGGTGCCGGTTGCGTCTATGAGCCGTACACCAACTTCCAAGAATTCTATGCAATCACGACACCCGACCTTTCGTCACCGAATGCAGTCCGTCTCAGTGGACTTATCTACGACGGTGAAATTGTACTGGAATGGTGGCAATTGCGTGCGGCTATGTTGAAACTTGACGCATCAGGTGCGAGCAATGAAAATTACCTCAAAATGGACAAATCGTTCGGCAATGATATACGGTTTGCCTATATTGTTGACGACAAAGACACCAACTTCCTCCTCCTTGATTCAGGGGACGATGAAGTTCTGTTGGCAGGAAACCGTACCGATGCGTGGGAAATCTACTACGTTGGTTCGCCTAATACCGCCCCTGTGCGTTCAGTCGGCGAGCACGAATTCGGCTGGTACCTCCTTGATTATGATAACGACCACATAGCTGAAGGGACGGACCCAACCAATTGGGATTCTGACGGCGATTGGATGGTAGACTGGTTTGAAGTTCACGACGATGAAGAAGACGGAGTGCGTGGCGACTCTTCCCCTCTCCGATATGATTCTCGTCAAACAGGATGATTTCGACCGAACCTGTAGGGGTATAATTCAAAGGCCATAGCGCCTGTGGTAGGATGGGGGGCAGACATGCAGAACGAATTTTCGAATGGGCGCGGCATTATGTTCGTACTTTTTTTCATCATGGTCCTTTCACCTATGGGACCACTAGCGGAAGTTTTCGTAGGTTCTGCCGACGCTGCAGGCGTTTCACGGCACATTTACGAATTCAGTGATGGTTCTACGGAGTATGTAGCGTTGTACCAGGGAGCAAATCCAGACGTTGGTGCTGAAATTTCATTGCCGAAGGGTGCATTGGTGACCGATGTCTCGATGACGCTATCGGGCGCATCGGCTACTGGTTGGAGCCAAACCGTAACCGACGACCGTGATGAATGGTTTGCAGGAGGCGCTTCCTCAACCGATTCGCGAAGCGGCGATTTGAGCCTTGATTTGGCGAACAGTTCTTCCAATTTCTTTGCACACGGTTTCGACGAAACCGTCAATCCAGCCTCTGATGCTTGGCTCGATAACGGCTCATACGCTGTTCGACAACCCCATACATCCAACTCCACGGAAAGCCGATTCTCTCAACAAGTTCTCAAAACTTCGTCGAACTTTAACAAGCAGAGTCAGGGTGCTGTACTGAAGCATCACGACTGGTTGTTCATGTCGACATGGAGTTCTTCGACCTTCCAAAACATTGTCCATCGACTTTATCCAAATAATGCTACGAAAGAATCCGTGATTACATTAGACCAAGCTCAATGTACTCTTCCAAATTTGCATTCGAGTACTTACTATGCGAACTATGGGTTCCGCGACTGGACAATTACCGACGATGAGCGAATGTTCGCCATCTTGTCTGGATACAAATCCCACTCTTCCTCTTCCGCACCTACACAGTACCACCGGGTTTTAGAGATGGATATTTCTCGGGACGACGTTTGGACCTGTATCGATTCGTACGATGTTTCACCTCAATATTCTGAGTATACCGCAATCGCCTACGATCGCACAACAGAAGATGTTTGGATTGTGCACAATGCACAGCGAAGGATTGTCCCTTATACATTCAGCAATACGCCTGACGGGACATATACTCGGGGAGATAACATGTACTCGTATTCATCATCTTCAGGCAGTTCTTGGGAATGCGGTAAGACCGGGCAACAAGTTCGCGGATTGGAAGTGAACGAAACAACGTTCTTCATGCGATGTCAAAAAGGCTCAACGTACCAAGACAAGGACCAACTCGAAGCGTGGACAATATCTGGCTCTTCAACTTCTCTTGTTCCACAAGCGGGTACACGTCTCCTTTCTTCACTTGGTTATGGGCTGCAATATGACGGGTCACGTTTTGTCACAGCAGATTGTGGTTATTCGACAGGGTCATCTTCGACACTTTACTATCGTGAATACGGTACTGGTTGGCAATTTAAGACCACACCTGCACCAGGTACAACCACATGGCTTGGCCCGGTAATCAACTCAAGTGAACCGGTGATTGCTGCGAACATTCAGACCCATTGGTCCGCAGCATCCATCGGAGATCGTGTCGACTATTGGATTTCTGCTGACAACGGCACGCATTGGGAGCCAGTAACTTCCAATTCGACCATTCATTTTGATTATCCTGGTGAGGAACTTGTTTGGAAAGCCCAACTCATTGGCTCAACTGCAGTTTCATGGTGGGTTGATGTCGAGTACGCTACAGAATACACCACTTCTGGCAGTTGGACTTCAACCCCCTTAGTCACCGGTACAAAAGTCGGCAAAGTTCGACCCAATTGGCAAGCAGATGTTCCCGCCGGAACCTCGATTCTCGTCCAAGTCTCGAACGATAACGGCTCGTCTTGGCTACCTGCTTTGAACAACCAAGAAGTGAGTTTCCCATCGACAGAAGCAGGCGATACCATACGTTACGCTGTTAGTATGACGACATCGGATGCTACGCTGACGCCGCTTATTGATTCGCTCACCATGGAATACGAGGAAGGATATCCTGACCGACCGAAAATCGATGTTGGTAACGATTTGATTTGGGATTGGGAGTCGGTTCTTTTCTTGAATGAATCTTCTGTAGTTGCAAGTGATATGTCGCTCATCAATTCGGAAGTGAAGTTCCAACCAACGCTTGTTCAAGCGTTTAACACCCTCATTCCTCAGAACGGTGATGGTGATGTTCTCATTCCAATCGCAATCAAAGCAGCAACCTCTGGCCGAGTTAAAATTTCAAACATAGATATTGCATACAAGATGCAAACCCGAGCGATTGATGCATCAATCGAGGGTGGAGTCATCTCTCCAGACGGCGTATTTAGGAACCTGCATGTCCGAATCGCACCAGGCGATGATGTAGACCGAGTGATGAGTTCTCTTGTTGCCCTCGACAATTCATACGGTGAAAACCCCGCCTTTGAATGGGAACGGGGTGACACATGCTCGGTCGTCAGCGATGCGGACGGTATTGTCCAATTTGATGTTGCCAACTGCACTTCTGTGATGGACCCAACCGGCTTGGTCACAATCCGTATGCCAATGTCCGTCAACTGGACATGGGATGACGAAAGTAAATTGCAGGCACTGATTTCAGTTCATGATGACTTGGGTCAGGCAGTCGCTGCTTGGGAGACTGATTCTTTGGACATGATTGTCGAAAACGATATTCAACTCGACGGACTTCGAGTGTACGAAGAAACCGGTCGAGAACTGTATTCCCAAGATTGGGTACGTGGAGGCTATCTGATTTCGTTTACAGGCATCATACATTTCCAAGACTCACAACTCACTCCATTGGGTGGCCAATTTGCCCTCCGTATCTTAGGTCAAAACGTAACTTATGACGGTGACCCGATTGGCGAGCCGATCGAACTAGCACGTGAGCAAAATCCGGCCTTTGGTTCTTACAACATCACCATCACTTCACCAATGGAATCTGCACCGGGTGGAATGGTATTTTACGTCGAAGCAATAGAATTGAAAAACGGCTCGATGTTCACGAACCCAGGATACAATACCATACGACTGGTACTCGACGGTAATTCACCGTTGGTCTTAGGTTCAACTCCAGCGGACGGTACAGAACGCCACGCAGGTCCGCCTGCACCCGGTGGTCAAGGGCTTAGCGTCGTGATTCAAGACTCTGTAGACCCTCCAAGTCAGATTACCCTCAACTATTGGATTGGGTGCAAGACCAGCGAGGCGATTGGTTGCAGCGACTACAATTTCGATGGATTACCGAATTCAAACGAATATGAATTGAAAGTGCTTAATTCACCGGATACACAAACCGGAGGTTTGAATATTTTCGAAGGACTCATCGATGACTCAATGCTTCAACATGGTCAAGTTGTTTCGTATTTCATCACTGGCAAAGACGCCCAGGATAACGCTATTGCAATGGGTGGTGGGCCAGTTTGCCCAGACAGCAATACCGCATGTGGCTACGTACCTGGCGAAACTGAACCTGATTGGGATAACGATTTGGGCACCTACCGTATCCGAGTTGAGTTTGAACCAGAGCTTGATTTGGACAATTCGACCATCCTCGGCCACGACGATTCGGCTCCTCTGCATCCAGGCATTCCTTACACAGCACAAATCGTACTCTCTGACCGAAACGGCTGGGAAGATATTCAGTACATTCAATTGGCTCTTGGTGGAGATTATGATGATGATGAAAGTTCTTTGTTCATCTCCCTGACAAAGGGTCATGATGGTTTACCAGTCGCAGTGATGGAGTCCGGCTCAGCAAACATTGCAGTCTCGAATCTGTACTCAAGCGTGAGTTTGGATGAAACGGATAATAACCTCATCAAAATTTTAGCACGCTTCCAACTTACTTGGACGTTCCCCGAAATATTTGATACCGACGGTACCAGTCTCATTATTCCAAAAATAATGGTGACCGATTTGCCTTGCAATGACATCGAAGTAACTCCATGCTTTGAAACCAAAGAAGGGCTAGGAAACGATGCATGGAGCCTTGATAATGATTTCCGGTTTGATACTATGGAAGGCCATATTCGAGCAGTCGAGCTCCGTGATGGAACGAATCATTACAACTCAGATTTTGATGAAACTCTCATCGGTGCAGGTCAAGCACTTCGCGTCAATGGCCGAGTTCTTTTCTCTGAAGACGAAACACCTGCACCACCCGGTGCTTTTGACGTTGTTTTTGGAGACTACGACAATACATGGACGACCTCAACTCGTGACGATGGTGAATTTAGTCTCGACTTGTTGATTCCATCTGTACCATCAGGACATCTTGATTTACAACTCGATCTGAGCGATTTACCCGGCTTTGCGATGGATGAAACTTCCATAACTCAGCGTGTACGCTTGGCTGTTGACAGTACCCGTCCTACCATTGCCGCCATCACTTTGGATGAAGTCAATTCAGGCTCCCCGCTTTCCATTGGTGCATGCGGTGACCTGTTGGTTATGCTTGAGACATTGGATAACTACGGATTTGATCTCGACGAGCCTGCAGTTATTCACTATCGTGTACGTGCCGGAGAGGCTGAAATTTCAAGGGGTAGTGTACCTTTACCCGACACAACTCCGTTTGGCGAGCAATTTTTCTGGACCGGTAATCTTGATTTGACCGATGCAGGGGCAACAACACTTTTGCCATCCTACATGGTTGATGTTTGGGTTTCAGGTTCCGATTCTGCAGGTAATCCGTTCGATACCACTGGCAATTCTATTTACGAGCCAATTGCGTCATGGTCTTTGGCTTTACTCGGCCCAAGTATTGACCTTAATGCTGCAACAAGCAGTTTCTCATGGGACGACCCAAGTCCAATAGCACAACAAGCAGTCAACCTTGATTTCGAGGTTCGAAATCTAGGCGGTAAAGGTGACGTATCCCTCGTTCTTCAACGTGCTGTTGAGGGTGGCTTTTGGGAAAACATCGCTCGGGTTGACATTGTAGCAACAGCGGGTGGTGAGTTGACAGGGTCTCTACCTACAATTGCCGATGCAGATGTTGGTGACAGTATTGAATTCAGACTCGTAGTGTTGGTGGATGAGGTGGAAATGGACCGTACATCACTCGACCCACTGTTCATCAAAGAACAGACTATTCGTGATGGCAAAGCGCTTGTTCAGCAAGCCCAAGAAGGAACCTTTAGCATCGTACTCTACATCGTTGCTCTCCTTTCTCTCAGCATGGCGATGTGGCTGTTAGTGATGAACCGGCGAATCCGGGAAGGAGAATTAGATGCAGGTGTGGAAGACCAAACGGAAGAAGTCCTTGAATCTCTTCAAACCTCAAAGATGCTTCCGGCAATTGATCAAGACTTACCACCACCAAGTGGTTTGACATTACCTCAACCATCGGTGTCTCCTGCACCAGCAGTTGCCGCGCCGGTAAAAGCCCCTCCACCACTCCCACCAACTGGTCTTCCGGAAGGATGGACCCTCGACCAATGGAACCATTTTGGTTGGCAATACGTCGAATCGATGAAGAAGTGAGTTGCTGACATGTCCGATGGAAACAATTCGGCTGTTGCGGGGATGGTGACCCTGCAAGAACGGATGGTGAATTTAATCAATCAGCTCAACATGCCCCTCATTGAAGTCAGTCTTGTTCTTAGCAAGCATATTGCGGGACTGTCTCGTTCGCTTGATGAACACATAACGGCAACTCAACAAGAGTTCCCAGAAACCGTCACCCATCCGTGGCCGATTCATACCGCTGATGAAGATGAATCCGGATTCCAGTTTGATTTGGAGAAAGTCTTCAAAATCATAGATGAAGACCGAATGGATATTTTAGCAACGCTTATTCGAGTTACGCTGGTCGAAATCGATGCATCATTAGCGGAAGGTTTGATCGCTTTACGGCCTTGGGAGGCGCTTTCGCGCACTCAACTTTCCAATGCTAAAAGCCCAGGGCAATTATTTTCACCGCTTGAAATACCTGAAGAATGGTAAGCAATGGTTTGAAAATAACCACCACTACGGCAAACTATGGGCAGACTCCATCGTCTTGGAATTGGCATGCTGATCTTGCTTCTTACACCCGCTCTATCAGGCTGCTTAAGCGGCGACAGTATACTCGGGATATCGGATGATCGAGGCATTCCTGGGAGCTTAACACTCGCCTGTTTGGACGGTTCAAAATACACTTCCATGGTTGTGGAAATCGATTACGAACCTGGCTATTTGCCCGAATCAACATCGACGGATATGCTCAAACAACGACTTGAATCTGTGTGTGATAAGTCGATGGGGATACGTTTGGTGTTCACAGAAACTGATTTTGCAATCGATGATGTATGGTCCGCAAATGATGTGCGCCAGTTAGGAGAAGAGGCCAAAAGTTCCTCCCCTCAAACAGGCTCAACACTTACTTGGCAAGTTTTGTTCCCAGCCGGAACATACGACGACACCAGTGTTCTTGGCGTCGCAGTCGATGCTTCGACCGTGGCGATTTTCAAAGATTCCATCGATGATGCTGAAAATATTTTCCGCCGCCCATCAGCGGAGAAGATTGAGAACAGTGTTCTGGTTCACGAAGTTGGCCACCTCTTGGGATTGGTAAATACGGTGTACACTTCGCCAGTCGACCACGAAGACAGTTCACATCCGGGGCATTCAAACAACGAAGATTCTGTCATGTACTGGGCCATCGAATCCACGAGTATTGCAAACTTCTTTGACAATGATTTGCCGACAGAGTTTGACAGCGACGACCTCAACGACTTGTCGGGTCTTGCTGATGGCAGCATTACCTGCACTGACCAATTATGGCGGCCTTAGTCATTTCGTCCAGCACTCAATTGAGTTGCTGCTCTCCACGCATCAAAGATGGAATAGAGCCACAGTCCAATCCATAGCACGATGGTCAATGCCAGAGGGATCTGTAAGAGCGACCAGTCAAACGCCTTTCTATGCTGTCGATTCGCATGTTGGCCTAGGAATAAGAAGGGGACTGCTGCAAGGAGTGCGGTTAGGAGCGGTCGCAATGTACCCCATGCGCCTACTCCAAAAGTAAATTCTTTCCAAATTTCTCGGAGGAGTCGTACAGGCCTCAAATTGGAAATGGCGTCGTCATTTTCATCGGGGTCCAGTGATAGTTCATCTGCCGAATCCATGCTCCCCACGGATTGACGTGGCACTACTTGTTTGTCAAGATGACGCAAGATGAGAGGCAAGAGTATGAAAAACCCTCACGCCAACGAACCGTCATGGCTCATGTACTTGTGACTGGATTCGAGCCGTTCGGCAACAATGAACGTAATATCTCCATGGAAGTCCTCGCTTCTCTTCCGATGTCTTTCATTTGCCCAGACCCTTGGTCGAGGTTGAGGGCGAGGGAATTGGAGCCCATTCACGTCACTCTCGATACAATGGTTCTCACGGTCGATGAAAAGGGCTCAACCACGGTCTCAAATCTCCTTTCATCAGGAAAGGAATGGGATCTAATTGTCCATTTAGGTCTGTGTGAATCGTGCTCTTTGCCGAGAATTGAAACCCGTGCGCAAAACATACTCTCCATGCGAATACCAGACAATTCAGGACGCCAAGTTTTCGAACAGCCCCTCTCTCAACATGGAGATTTGCTTGTTACAGCCCCAGTCCAAGCTTGGAAGCAAGAAAAAATGGGTGACGGGTGGGAATTATCAACGGATGCAGGCACATTCATTTGTAATGAAACTCTTTATCGAACCCTTCACACACTCTCAATGCCAAACATCGATTCAAAACCTTGCCTCTTCATTCATCTTCCTGGCTTCGAAGCATGCTCGTTAGAACAGGCTTCGACTCTCATTCAAGAAGTAATTCAACGCATGCTTTTCAGACCCGTTGTTTCGGTAGTTGGGGGGTTATTGACACGTGACGACCGTTATCTTGTCGCTCGCCGTGCGCCACACGAAAAACATCCTGGCAAGTGGGAATTCCCCGGCGGGAAAGTAGAGATTGAGGAAACATTGCAACAAGCTGTTGTGAGGGAATTCAAGGAGGAACTTGGGTGGGACGTCTCTGCAAAGCCTTCCCTTGGGGTTTGGCACCATGAGTTAGCTGCGTTTGATATTGCTTTGAATATATTACCCGTTGAATTAAAAGATGAATCACTTAATCTCATGAATTCAAGTTCTTGGACTGCTCATGATGCTTTGGCTTGGAGGGGAATCGATGATGACTCGCCACTCGATTGGCTTGGAAGCGACGAGGACATCGTTCATTGGATGAGAGATTCTGGTTATCTCTCTAAATCCAAGTAACTGCTTCACCGTCGAGACCCATTGTGTTGTCATCTTGAATACTGCGCGGAACAGTGTCACGACCCTTGTGCCATGTGGCTGCTTCAAGCCAGTCACCCAAATTTTGCCCTTCGAGATAGACATTGATTAGACCGCCAAGCGGACTCTCCCCTGGTAAGGGGAAAGCGACTTTACCAACGATTGCAGCTTGACGGAGTAATGAAAACTGCGTTTTCGAGCCCTCAAAGGAAACCGTCATTGCATCCAAGGCAGTATCGAGAATACGTTGTTCATGCATCAGTTTGAGGAACGTGGCAAGGGATACATTCTCTGCTGTCCAAACCGTGTCGCTTGCTTGGCCGAGTTGCGGACTTTGAAGGTGTTTTGGTACGGGGAATTCTGGGAATAGAGTGAGCACGGCCAGTTCGACTCTTTGCGGGATATCTGCTCCTCGTAATGCCGTTTCGATACGAATCTGCAAGCTTTCATTGACACCATTGAGGCGCAGCATTGGTTCTTGCATGGACCTGCCAAGAACCACCTCCACATGAACATGCCTTTCAACTCCTATTTTGGCGAACAGGTGAAAGGTGAGCGTACATACGGCAGCATATGAGTGGTTCAGGGCCGATGGTTGCAACCGTTCTCCCTGTGCTCAACGAAGAAAAATACATCGAAGCGTGTCTTGAATCACTTATCCAACAGAGTTTGCCCGCTGAGCAACATATGGTTTTGGTTCTTGACGGAGGTTCGACGGATTCAACTCTGGAAAAAGTCGAACGAATGGTTGCTTTGAGCCAGCGTACCAACGGTCCTCGAATTGAATTGCATTCAAACCCAGAAAAGTACGTTGCTCAGGCCCGTAACTTGGCACTAAAGATTCTACCATCTTCCGTACAATTTACCGTCGAAATGATTGGCCACTGTACGGTCGACAGGGATCATCTTGAAGTTCGATTCAACGAATGGAACTTACTTGAAGAGGAGCATACGAAACCATTAGGCGGTGTTGGCGTGAAGGTGCTGCCAAGGAAAGGGCACCACAGTTTGGTAGAATCATGGATTGAAGGCTGCCTCACATCTCCATTGGGCAGTGGCAATGGCCAATTCGATGGATTCAAATCTCGAGGCGTTACACAGGTTCCAGCGTTTGCCATGCATTCACGCCAGGCTCTTGAGTCGGTGAATGGCTGGGATACAAACTTCATCACCAGCCAGGACAGTGATCTATCAATGCGACTCCTAAATGCCGGTTTTATTCTGGCTCGAACCCCTGCAACACACGTCCGGATGGTAAAGCGTTCGACGTTGAGCAAATGGTGGAAAATGGGTCATAGATACGGATTTTGGCGTTCAAAGATTTTACGTAAGCATCCAAACCGGGCAAGTTTTCGAGAATTTTTACCATGGATTGGCGCAATCGTTACCGTTTCACTTTTTGCAATTGGCACTCCACTTGCAGGCTTTTTGCCAGCATGTTATGGAACGGTCCTTTTGCTTGAAGGTCTGCGAAGTGCACTGAAGTCAAGACGTTTTTCTTCGGTTTTTGGGGTCCCTATTTGCTTGGTAATGCTTCACTCAAGTTTTTCAGTGGGTCTTATCGATGGGTTGATTCGAATGGGCCGTGCTTCACAAGACCGATAATATGTTCAAGCAATTTATGCCAACTTACTTGAGTGTTGTATGAAAGCGAACGGTGTTCAGCATGGTAAAGGAGCGTTCAGTAACGGCCCGTGGTGTTGCGATATTGCCATTTTTGTTAATGGGTGCGGTGCACTTGGCGGTAACACCCCTTCGCCAAATTTTTGAGGTTGAACCACTGATTATGTATGTCTGGTATGGTATTGCAGTTGTTCTTGGTATCGTTCTTTTTCGTAAAACTCGGACCGTTCGTGATTTTGAATACCATCGTTCGCAAACTATGAAGTCGATGAAGAAAGTGTACCAGGCTGAAGAAGCAGGAGTTTGGCAAACCAATGTCCAGCTTGATGGTAACCTCAGTCCTGAAGGGAAATTGGCCTTGCAAAGCCAGGTTGCCAATATTGACATGGAATCTCCAGAATTGGAATTGCATGAAGACGATAAAGTCGAAGTGGATTTACTCTTGGAATCTAAGCAAGTACGGCGGGCAAACAGCAGAGTATCGGGAAATGAAATGTTCGGTGAAGAACAGGTTCATTCAACCATTGGCGCCAAGCGTAAGGCTTCACCGATGGATTCGTTTCTTGATTTTATGGGTATGGTTTTCGGACGAGGTGATGCAGATACACGCCGTGAGGAACGTCGGCAATCAGCGCTCAGGGCTGCATCCTCTGCTGCACCAGTGACTGCTCAACGACCAGTTGCTCCAATGCGCACGAATTCAAACCAAGATGATTCTGAACTGAAAATGACATCCGTGAGTGACGATGGAGGAATTGATTCGGTTCTGTCTGATTCGGGAACCAGCATAACTGATGTCAAAGTACCTGTAAGTCAAATGGATACCACTTATGCTCGGGATTCACCGCCACCCGTATCTAGTCAAGGTAGCATCGAAGACATGGCCATGTTGGATACCGCACAGTTCGCTACTGCACCTCAAACCAGCGTTCCCGCACCGCCTCCTGCAGGTAACCTCTGCAAAGGCTGCAGTTCGCCTATACCTCTCGGAGAACCGTTCTGTCTTCATTGCGGTTTAGATGCGTGAGGCGATGGATTTTGAGCGTGATGTTGAAAGAGGACTTCACTACCCCTAGGCTTGTTCGGTGAGCATATGTCTGAGAAACGTGACTATTACGAAGTTCTCGGTGTGGATAAACAGGCCACTTCTGCAGAACTCAAGAATGCCTTCCGTAGCCTTGCCCGTAAGTACCATCCTGATCGTAGTGAGGAAGAAAATGCTGAGGATATGTTCAAAGAAATCCAAGAAGCATATGCCGTTTTATCCGATGATGAAAAGCGTGCGCAGTACGACCGATTTGGACATAATGGACCTGGAGGTTCTCCGTTTGGTGGCTTCGGAGGCGGTGGTTTCAACATCAACCTTGAAGATATCCTTGGCGGAGATTTCTTTTCCAATATCTTTGGTGGGGGTGGAGGTGGCTCACGCCGCTCACGTCGGCGAGGTTCCGATATTCGGATGATTCACACCGTTGACATGTTCAAAATTTATGCGGGCAGCACTGAGGAAGTCGAAGTTGAACTTCCGGTCGCCTGCACTCACTGTGATGGGACTGGAGCAAAAGACGGTAAAACCTCTGAATGTGGAGATTGCAGCGGTCAAGGTCGAGTTCGAATGCGGCAACAAGTCGGACCTTTCGTTCAAGACGTCGTTCGTGAATGCCCAACTTGTGGCGGTACTGGCAGTACGGCTGTTGAATCATGTTCCCATTGTCGAGGTAACGGTAAGGACATCAAATCCACAACACTTCGATTTAATATCCCGGCCGGGGCTGAAGCAGGTACTCGCTTGCGTATGCGAGGTAAAGGAGAGCCAGCACCTCAAGGTAAAGGTGAGAATGGTGATTTGTTCATCGAAATCGAGATTGAACCCCACCCTTGGTTTGAACGCTCAAGTGCCGATTTGATCATGTCATTGCCTTTGGGTTACTCGGACTTAGTGCTTGGCACAACAGTTACGATTCAACACGTTGATGGAAAGGACTTGAACATTAAGATTCCAGCGTATTCAAATTCGGGTGATACGCTTGAAGTAAAGAAGCGAGGTCTGCCTCGAAGTCGCGGCAGTGGCCGTGGTGACGTAGTTGTTCTTCTGAAACTTCACATGCCAAAGAAAATCGATAAGAAGGCGAAAAAAGCTCTTCAAGATTTGAAATCTACTCTCGCTCCGAACGACATCGTGGAGCGTATCAAAGACGATGCACGTGACCGACGAAACTGACAAGGTTCCGATTATTAGCGAGATAAATATCGCATAAGTCTTCATAACCTCTCGTAACTTCGCAAATTCATGTCCGAGAAGCGTGTGCTACGCAAGATGAAGAAACTCGCATCTCGTATTAACGACAAAATGGAGACGGTTCGCGACGTCGTCGAAGATTTGGAAATCGAATTTGAATTGCTCCAAAACCAGATCTCTAAACTCGAATCAAAGAAGGGTTTGAATATTGATGTCGAGGTAAATGACGACGTTGATGAAGGCGAAACCCTTGATGACTCTGATTCTGATGAGGTCGTGGACTTGGAAAACACATCGGTCGTTACCGTTCGTCCGAAGTTCTGAATATTCTACTCATCTCATGCTGTAAAACAGCATTTCGACGAGGCAAATTGCTTCGGTCATTCTTCTTCTAAATCGAGTATTTGAAGCGTCGAAGGTATTCGAATGGCGCTTGGTTTGCCGTCCATACGTCCGTTGAGTTCAACGTCCACAGCAGCAGCGGTTCCATGAAGTTCTGCCATGATGAATGTTCGGTTACCCTTTACCATGGTGTCAAGGAAGACTTCTTCTCCACGATTGAGGAATCTTGGTTCTACATGTTCTACATTCCATGGTTGTCCTACAGGTGCATCAAACCGCAATGCCGCCAAGTCCCAATTTCCTTCGATGAGGTGAACTCCGACCATGAGCGGAATGGCTCCCTCGGATTTAGCAATGCGTGAATCTAACTTCCAAACAGCCATGGCGACGTTGTCAGTACGGTAATCAAGGTCAGGCTTACCCCAAGTCGAGTTTGCCTCATCCCAAGAGAGTAACGTCACAGTCTGAAGGGCCTTCGTAAGATTTGCTCGTGATTGTTTCGGTGTCACTTCACCAGAGTCCAATTGCGATTTAAACCAGGCCAACTGCTCAGATTTTGTCGACATTTCTCGAGCACTTTTGGTATTCCTGTATTGAATCACACCCAAATAAAGCACGGGTAAGAGGAATAAGGAGCCAAGGAAGAATCGAGCTCGAACACCCCATTTTTCGGCGTTTTCATCTGGAGGGAAGTACGGTTCTTCGCCTTCATCAAGAAGTGAATACGAAGATGAAAGAAGGTAGGTCAGTGATGGTGCGTCCTCGCCCCATGGATGCGGTGTGCTGTTAGTTGCATCAACCAACGCTACTCGCAGAAAATGCGTTCCTGGTCCAAGTTCTAGAGATGCCTGAATTTTACCGTTGCTAAACGTACTACGTCGTGAGTCAATGACTTCCCAAGAATCTTGGTCCATGCTCCAAACCTCCAACTCAAATTGTTCGATGGCCATACTCTCCAGCGTGAATTGGACGAAATGTTTGGATTCGAACCAACCGTTCACTTCCAACTTGTAAACATCAGCTGTGTCGTGTATGGACAGTGTCATTTCACCTTCAATCGGTCCTGAATCGAGGTTCATTATGGGCCATGATGTATTTTCACTGAGACGTGACAACGGTCGTACCGAAGGTGCTTCAAGGCCTGAGTCAAGGTCAGAAAAGTCATCCACTTGAACTGTAACATAATGCACAGGCGATAACAAATGAACACGAACTGCGCTGATGTTTGGATACGGATAAAACACGAAAGGTGGGTCTGTACTGATGTTGAGTTCATCACCGAATATCCATGATGCTCCAACAAGTTGGTCTATTCGGATTGTCGCGTCTAAGTATAACGGTTGGAACGTGAACTTTTGAGTTTCATTTATTGCAAGCGTGGCTAACGTTAAGTGGTGGCCTACAAGTATCAGTTCGTGAGGATTCTCAATCAATTGGAGCGATGTATTCTCGGTATAACGCATCGTCTTAATCGCCCAGCCCGTGTTTGCAATGCTGCCGTCGATTTTTACCAGTGCCCTGCCGGTTTCATCAAAGTGCCATAGGCCATTTTCTCCCGATTCCGATGCATTGAGCCCTTGCGGCTGAACAAGAGTCAATTCGTGATGTACTTCTGAAGATGAATTTTGGTAGTATACAGAGACTGCAATGTCGTTTGTTGCATGCATCACCTGCAGTTCCAAAGTATCCCCACTTGTCATACTGAATGCGATGTACTCAGTTCCTACTTCCTCGAGAACACCTGTTGCAAAATGTTGTGAGGAATATTCTCCAAATGGAATGCCGTCAAGGTGTCCTTTTGTTGGCTGGATGCATTCAGTTACGTTGACGCAATATTCGAGATCTCTTTGCTCTACATTCTCGGAAGGAGCTGGCCGAACCGATGGAAACGATTCATCGATGGTTTCAATTAAGGAATAACGTACTGTTTCTGTAAGTGGTGAATACAAATTAAGTGTTGCAGTACCGTTTGAATTCGATTGTACGGTGATTTCGCTGGTAACTTGGTGGATGACCCCAGCAAGGTCAATTTCAGCAGAACATTGCTGGCATTCCAGAACGAGGCTTGTCCATTGACCTTCTCCGATGCTCCACTGACGAGAGTGGTTGTCCACTCCGTTTGACATGTATCCGACAACTCTGCCGTCGATGTAGACTGAATCATCCGTTCCATTCTCTGCGGATGTAAACGGTACTGGTGCCAACGACAGAATGCAAAGAAGACATGCCATGAGTACACCAGCACCCATTCGGCGCATTGACATGTTGTCGTCCATATATGTCCCTGTAAAGTATGCTCTTTGAACTTAGGCCTTTCTTCGTGTCCAATGCTTGAAGAAGCAATGGCTTTTGGCCCAACCATGGAAGATGGTCTGGGCCGTACCGTTGTTGCACGTTATCGCTTTGCTCGGCAGTGGGCATTGGGAGACCGCAAGAAACCGGTATCGTCGACTCCTGCATTGGTTTTACTCGATGGAGACATTGAGGTTGAACCTCATCTCGCTCCGTTCCGTTCATCAACGGATGATGCTATTCCGGCAACGCTCCACTTTGAATCGAGACTTCCACTCTCACCCCCGGACTTTTCGGCCATCTCACCTTCGTGGAGTGTGTCGATTGGACACGTCTTGCCACCGTCGCTCGATGAAGCCGATGCAGGTGAAGTTGCAGGTACTGCTCAAGTCTTACCGGTCTCTTGGCAGCGGCTGAATCACGATGCAAGCCTCACAGACCCTGAACTGAAACCTGATGTGGTGGTTCTTGTTGATGCGGTACAACTTGCAGCACAGCCTGGGCGTTTGGTCGAAGCTATATCCATTTTGAAGCAGCAATTCCCAGGTGCTCTCCTGTGGACACCTGGACTTGGGGGCCCGGACAATTTGGCAGTTCTTGTTTGGTTCGGTGTCGATTTATTCGATCTCTCACGGTCGAGGCAGGCGGCTGCAGCTGGTGTTCTGTTGACCGAACAAGGACCACGGCACATTGTCAAATCAATGAATGAATCTGCTGGTATGGATGAGCAGGTTTCGCATTGGGTGAATGCGATAGCATCTGTCCGCAGTGCATTGGCAACAGACCAGATGCGTTCTCTTGCAGACCGTCAATCTCTGACCAGTCCGAGGTTGGTGGAACACCTTCGCCGCCATGACCTTTTGTGCCAACACATTCCCGGCCTTCTTTCATCACATGTTGCATCTGATTTCAAATTCCCTTGTCATTCTGCATCAGTACAATCAGACCCACTAATAGCGGATTGGGAATCTTATATTTCGACAAAATACACTGCACCTGAGGGGCTGGATACCATTTTAGTTTTGCTTCCATGCTCTGCAAGGAAACCGTATCGGCTTTCAAAATCCCATGGCCGTTTCATTCGTGCTATCGGAACCAGTGCTTGCCACGAAGTCATGGTCACATCACCGCTTGGCTTGGTCCCAAGAGATCTTGAGGAAGTTTGGCCCGCTGGTCACTATGATGTCCCCGTTACAGGTGATTGGACCGGTGATGAACTCGCAAGAATTCAACGCATGTTCCAAGTTTTGGTTGACCGTCACAACTACAAGCGAATCATCAATCATTCTGGTATAGAATTTGAACACGAATCACTTGATGTCATCGATACTCGTCAAGGCGATTCTGCGGGCTCACATGATGCCTTAGAACGACTTTCTGAAGCAGTTCGTGACGCAGTGGATACCTTTAGCGCTCGTGGTCGACGTACTGAGAAGATTTTGCTTGACAATTTCGCAAGCATCTCTCGAAAGCAAATGAACACCGATTCATGGCTTGCCGAGATGAAAGTTCGTGGTAAACCTCCACGGTATCGTCTTGAACGGGATAAAAATCAGATGGCACTTTGGTCCATCGATCGAAGCGGCTTTTCGCTACCCAAAGCCGTCATTCCAACGTTGGATGAACTCAACGCGTTACCGAAAGTCCATCTCCATTCAGGTATTGCTTGGAAAGGGGACATTTTCGGACCACTCGTTGAATCGTATGACAAATCAATACGTGCGGGAAGTGATGTCCTGGTGTATCAAGACAATACGGTGATTGGGTTGGCTCGCGCTCATGCTCCGGCATGGGAATGGCCGAACACTCCTGGACGTCTTGCAAAATCCCATCAAAGACTGTAATTAAGGCCTTCTTGACCTCGCAATCCTGCGTTGAGACGTGGTGAAAAGCGCTTGGTTGAAGCGGAGCGGTTAAGAAGGGGTGACAAGTCGGCTTTTTCCTTGGAGTTGTCCTTATGGCACGGATGTACAAATCACGCAAAGGAAAGAGTGGGTCCAGTAAACCCTATGTTAGCGAAGCACCAGAGTGGTCAAACACGGATGCTGCGGCGGTAAAGCAACTAGTTATCGACCTCGGAAAGGATGGTCATTCCTCAGCTGTTATCGGCACAATTCTTCGAGACCAACATGCAGTGCCTAACGCTCGGCTCGTCCTCGGTAAGAGAATCGGTGCAGTTCTCGCTGAGAACAGTATTGGTGGAACTTATCCTGAAGACTTGATGAACTTGATGCGACAAGCAGTCGGTATCATCAACCATCTTGGAAGCGGTAACCACAAAGATTTACACAACAAGCGTTCGCTTGAAATCACTGAAGCTAAGATACGCCGACTCTCCAACTATTACAAGTCAGAAGGTCGTTTGCCATCCGATTGGCGATACAAGCGTGAAGAACTCCGCCTGATGGTCGAGTGATTCTTTACGCTCTTCTTCGCAGATGTGAGACTTCATCTACGTTCACCTCTTCCAATCAAAGGGTGAGACCATGAATGACTTGCTTCAAACTGCCCCGTTTATGGACATTCAGTCTCACATTGCGAGTCATGTTCAACGAATACAAGAAGCTGAAATGGTTCACATCCATGCTCCGGCTGACTTGCAAGGTTTGCTTGCCTTAACGACGCTCGAATCGGCCTTCCTTGATACTGGGACTTCGTACAGGCGACGGTTTTTGCCATCTCACCAACACATTCCCCGTGATGAACGTCAAGAACCGCAATCGTCTCTTGAGGGCCTCCTTATTTTCATCGACCCGTTTGAGGATACATGGGCACTTGAAGACTTGCCTAAGACTGATTTCATTCATATTACTCCACTTTCAGTTACCGTGCGCTTAGGTTCAAATCAATCGGAACGCAGAGGTGCACTGGATACCGTCGCTCAGTGCGCAGCCTTAGCTGCTGCTTTGTCTCCTAACGGTCAAAAAACACGACTTCTACGTCCATTTGCCTCAACCGGTCTTTGGCTTCGTGAGGCGCTCGATACTACTTTTGATCCAATTCACACTTCGATGCGTGACCATCTGCGGGATGAGGGGGCTTTTAGAATGGTTCCGCTACCGGATGTACCTGCACCAGCTTCGGGGATGATTCCTGACCTTTCGGAGCGAATGCTCACCCGGTTGAGGAAAGGTTGGCCTCGAATGGATGCTGACGCTCGTTCAGCAGCGCTAAGCGAACTTCTCCTTCCAGCCCTCCAAAATCCATCGCTTTCTACACCCCGCTTGGAAGAGCTGGTATGGCATCGTTTGATGCTTGGTACTTCTGATGTCGATGTGATGAGCCAAGTTCACCTTGCAGAGCAATCGTGGCCCAACGATGCTGCGCAAGCCAAAATCCATGCCTCGAAGTTGGCAGACATTTTCCTGAAAACCGGACTTTTAATCTAATTTTGTTCATCGACGGGTTGAAACCCGAGAACCAACTGGACTGTTCATGGCCATTGAACGATTGCTTACCGGTAGTATACGAGACCAAGTTCAAGATTTGATGTCAACCGAAGACCTCGTAATCGAAGCATTCCGTGAACTGGTCAAAGATGAACTCAAAGCCCACATTCGTAGTAAGGTCGAGGAAGACCCCGAGCTGAAAGCAGAAATTAAAGAGGCTGTCGCCTACTATTTCCATACCAAGGCACGTACCGTATATGCGGAATTAAAGGCAACTCGAGCAGCAACCCGCCTCGGACTTCGCTTGCTTCCTGATGATTTACAGGGCGAGGTTGGCGAAGCAGTTGTCTCACTCTTTGAGAAGGAATTAGGTGCGCTTCTTGAGAAGGCACTATGATACGGTTTGTTCACTAAAAGGCGCTTCTATTATGTGCCATGCGCGCTGGGCTGATATTGGTGAAGTTATGTCCGCACGCCCACTGTTGATTGTGCTGATTTTCCTAGCATCAATGGCTGCCCCCTTTTCAGACGGTTATTTGGGCGAAGCAACGGCTGAAGATACGCTGGTTTGTTGCGACACTGCATCGGTGACACTGCATTTGCTTGGTTCTGCCACAGCAGGCTCTATGTCGCCTTTTTCTCAAGACCTTTCCTCTGACTCAGCATCCTCAGCAGTCATAGCAAGTTCGGTTGCATCCGAAGAGACAGTGGCGAAATGGGTACTGCCCAATGTTTGGCCTGGAGCGATTCCGGCAAACACCTGGGAGGTCTCGATTGAATACGAACTTCGAGACGCTGCTAGCGCACAAATCAACGCCACAGCATCGCTAAAGATTGGTAGCCAAACATTCATCGCAGTAAACGATCCTGCAAGTTCGGTTTTAGGGCAAGGGACAGGAACACTCTCTTTTGATATCGATGTTGATGCTACCTCCATCTCTGACATGGGTGCAATAGAACTTACACTTTCCGCTCGTTCACTTGTATTCACGATTCCAACCGGTGATGCCCAACTTGAGTTCTTTTGGGGGTCTGAAGACAAAGATTCGTTTATCGATGCCGAAATACCGCTTTTTGATATGACTTTGATGGAACCTGAGATTGAAGGTTCGGATGTCTATTTTTCTGTTTTGATTGATTCAAACTGGGGCATGGACCTCCTTTCAAAATCCGATTCATTGCGTATTTTGGTTGCAGGAACTGAACTTTCCGGAGACCCAATCGAGACCGGTTCTGACGGTGCCGTTCGAGTTACTTGGACATGGCAAGGCGCCAAAGGCGGCACAGAAACTGTAAGCGTAGAGGCTCGCCTCACCATAGAATCCGGAGGTCAGTCTCTTTCTGGTTCCACAACTTTTGAAATTGAAACATTTGATACCAGTGGTGGAACCGGTACTTATTATCCTCCTGACGAGCCTCTAAAGACAAATGGGGATGGAAGTCCTATTGCGGTCACAGGGACCTTCACTCTTAACAAAAACTCGAAGGGAGAACTCCAAATGGACCGCACGACTCAAATCGAAGTCGGAGGAGAAATGGCATTTTGGATGCGGTGGGGAATGGACCACATTGGCGACGAGGTGACAACGCTCTCACTGGTCTTGAAAAGTTTTGATGCAGGTGTAGTCTCTGATGATGAACGCGTCAGTCGTAACATCGAACAGGCAGAGATTATGGAGATGGAACGACAATTGCTGAGTACGAATCTTCTCAACTATTATCTTAATACAGGCCTTGGTCTTGAAGTGGAGGATTTACTTGGCCACGAACTTACTTCATTCCAAAATCACGACGTCGATATCGACCTTAACGGAGAATCTCAAGTTGTGAACCATCCAGTTACCATTGTTGTGACAACAATCATGCAGTTTGGTGTCGATGATGCACCAAACGATGGTGACCGAATCAAACTCATTGGTGGCTTCATAACTTCTCAACCTATTCCTCTATGGTCTGATGTTTCACTCTCGCTGCAAGGTACATCATCTGGTATGACCTCGTTCTTCCTCCCAAAGGTCTCGTCAACAGACAAAGTCACATACCGGCATCTACGATTGCCTTGGGGTGAATCGCTCAGTCTTGATGGTTCAAACATTGATACAGATGACTACTTTTCCTTCCAAATCACGCCAACTGGTTCAATTGCTGCGACACCTGCTGTGTTGTCTTTTCTCGTGTTGTTAGGACTCAGTCTTGGTTTCATATTTGCCCTTTCCTTTTCACGTAGCCGACGCCGTGGTATACTTTTGCTCGAGTTGATTCTTGTTCCTTTGGTCGGAGTTATTCACCTCCTTGCTTATCCCTCAGTCTATGTTGGAGCTAGCGTGGCAATTGTGGTTGTTATTTGGTGGGTTACTGCAGTGACAAGTCCTCGCAAGCGAGGTCACCTGATTGAAGAAGCAATTTCCATTACGACTCCTGTGATCAATTGTCCTGCGTGCTCAACGCCAAACCCTGTCGAAAGTCAGGTCCGTCCATTGCGATTTGCTTGCGTTGGTTGCCAACGTGTTATTCGTATTGAAGCTTGATTAAAGGCTCAAATTCTTTAACGAGTTGACAAGGCTGTTCGCCTCTTGATAGTCGCTTGGTGAGAAATAGCCAGCAAAATCTCCATTTGAGTCAACCGCAACCACCGCTTGAGGTGCTCGCTTTTGAACCTCGGAAAGGACTGACTTTAGAGTGTCACTGAGTTGAACTTCAAGAAAATCCATTTCCATCCACTCAGAGCATTTCGAACTGTTTGCATCAACATTCTCAGATAGTGCTTTGAGGAATTGGCGATGACCAATGACGCCTTTTGTCTTCGAATTTCCATCAAGTACGACCAATATTCCACCAGTCATGGTAAGTAAACGACCTGATGCTTCAGCAATGCTGTCATCAATGCCAATCGTCATGTGTTCATCATCAAGGTCTAAATCTGCCACTGTCTTTGCCATCGTCATCACTGACCAGTGGTGGCGACCCAGAATTATATTCTTACCTGTTTATCAAGAGTGGGTGAATACGAGGGTTGTTGCGTTGACGACCTTTGCATATCCTATCCTTTCAATTTGCAGCATCGTCCCTATTGGATAGTCATGCTTTTCGATTTTCCCTTCCAGTCGAATAATTTCACCGTCTTCAGCGAGTAAAAGTGTACCGTCGACCGCATTGGATTCGCTCAGCCAGTGAACAATTGGACGCCGATCAATACGGTCAATTGAGCCAACTTTCGCTTTATCTCCTGAAACTTCCACATTTGCAAAACCCTTCAACCGAATCTCTTTCTTCTCGGTGTCTTCCTGTTCTACCCATACAGAATTTCTGGTCAAATCAAATATTCGTGCTCCAAGCTTTGGGTGATTTGGATGTACATCGACTTCAATGAAGTCTTGATGATCGCCGACCAGTTCCAGTTCTTTCGGATTTCGAACAAAAGACAGGCGAGGTGCATTGTCATCGATGCTTTTCGTATTATGTGAGTAGAGCGTTGACAGTGGGACTGAAATGTCTTTTTGTGTGACGCCTAACTCAATCCAGAAGTTTCGTAACGCTTCTGCAGTAATTCCTCTGTTTCTCAGCCCAGTCAGCGTTGGCAATCGTAAATCATCCCATCCGGTAAACAGACCTGCTTCAATATCTCTGCGCATTTGTGATGTTGAAAAACCACCCCATTCGTGAACCTTTACACGACCCCAGTACATGGTTTCGGGATAGGTCCAACCAAAATGGGCGTAAAGTAAAGTTTGCTTGCGGGTTGAATCCATGAGGTCTTTGCCACGTATGATGTGTGTTACGCCTTGGAGATGATCCTCAACAGCGCTTTGGAAATCGAGAAGTGGCCAGACACGGTACTTTGAACCGATTTCTATACGTGGGTGCGGGTGCTCAGCGGTGTTCTGAATCCGTAATGCAGGCCAATCCCGAAGTGCAGGATTCTTCAAGTCCATTGCCGTTTTAATCCGTACGACTGCATCACCAGGGACGAACGTTCCATCCAGCATTTTGTTCCACAGTTGCATGTTCAATTCAACTGAGTTCACTCTACAAGGGCATTCAGTTTTCGAAACTCTGAACTCTTTGAACGCTTCACCGCTGCATTGGCAGACATATCCGAAATCTCTCTGAAGCATTAATTCGGCATGTTCGTAATAATGAGGTATTTGGTCGCTTGCAATAACAATTCTGTGGGGTTTGAATCCCAGCAGCCATTCGGCCTCTTCCGGTATCTGCTCGTACGCTACCGGTAGGGGTGGTTTGACGACCGTATCGGTATCATCGAAACGCAGAATTAACTCTCCGTCCCATTCTTCCGCATACTTACCGTTGATGACGATTCCTCGAGCGTGCCCGAATGAAAGTGGTCCATTTGGGTTTGGCGCAAATCGAAGCACAACCTTTCCTTTCGTAGCGTTTTTGAGTTCAGGCAAACCTTCTCTTCGTTCCTTTTTCTCTCTTTTTTCGAGCAAATGAGGTGCTTCCTGTTCTAAAATCGCCTGCAGAGCTTGAACGCCTTGCTCAGCCGCCATAGCGTTTGCTTCAGCGACGGCCTTTGCGATTAAAGGTGAAATGATTTTTCCATGGGGTCGAAGGTCACTTCGTGTGCCCATCAGTCTCCCAATGACGGAACCTGGAGCAGCCTTACCTTCGTACTCGATTGCATTTTGCAGAGCAAGGTGTCTGAACGCTGCAAGTGTTTCTTCATCAGGTGTCCATGTCATGGGGCTCAACCTTCGCTGTAACCTTTGCTTCATCAAGTGCTCGCCCATCAAATTGGTTATCGCTCGAACAACGTCGATTGATGCTTATCTCTGAACGGTCGTTTTGGCGGGTCAATGCCGTAGAGTTCATTCCACGCTCGAGTGACGGTTTTCCATGACCAACGGAGTGATGGATGGGGTATTGTTTCACGCAAGAGACCTGCGAGTGCTGCCTTCGTGTTGGGGTCGCTCGGATACCCTGAACCAATGGGTGAACCAATTTCTTCTGCCAGTTGTTGTATCGCCTCATCACGTTCGACCTTGGCCAAAATGCTTGCCATACCCACGATGGCATGGTTTGTGTCCGCCTTATGTTCTGAGTGGATGCTTGAGTTTGCCCATGGCCAGTCTGGAAGTCGAGCTGCTATTCGGTCACTAAACCGTTGTTCATTCACATCACATGCATCGTTCAAAATCGAAATTGAGTCATGAACGTTTACTCGTATCTCCACAAGAGCCTCAGCAAAAAGTTCCACTTCCAATAAATTGAGTCCAGTTGATTGAACAGCATGGTCAATTCGCTCAGGCTGGCACACGATGAGTGAGTAATGCCAATTTCTTTGCTCAGCGTGTTCATGGAACCACTTGGCAAGTTCAAGTCTTTTCTTATGCGTCAAATCTTTCGAATCCTTGACGCCTCGTTCAGTTAGCATGGGGACATCGTCGGCTGGAAGGGCGACAGCACCAACAACAAGAGGTCCCAAAACGGGACCTCGCCCTGCTTCATCAACACCAACATTCCACATGCGATCACTTCAGATATCAAAGTCGTCGTCGACCGGTTGGGAAACATTTGGTTGTTGGGTCGGAACTGCTTGCCTAATTGCCTGTGGCGTCTCTTGAATCAGTTCATTTGCGGTAACATGTGAGGTGGTCTTTCCAACTTGACTGTCTCCTAAGAGCGAATTTGCTGAAGAGAGTAAATCCTTCGAACTGTGGAATTCAAGCACCGATGTGGCGGCTTGTGTTAATGCTGCATCGACCGGAGCACTGGCTTGCTTATACTCTCCTGAACGCTTTTGAAAGGCCTGCTTGAAGTGTTCCGGGTTGACTTGTACAGATGTTTCCTTGACGACTTCAGGCTCACTTGCACTAAACTTGTTCATCCAATCACCAGCAGTCTGCTGCGGTTTCGGTTGACTCAACGCATCGAGTTGACGTTGTTCTGCAGTACGCATGTTTCGTGAAACGATGGATTTGTAGATGACAACACCTGAGATCAATACAGCACCGATCATCAATGACCAAGCTTTGAGAATATCAAAGCCGAGTGATATCATGCCGAAAACATCCAATGACTCTTCTTCAACTTCTTCTTGCCAAGTCACACCGATATAATCTCCTTTGCTGGTGTGAACAAACAAATTACTCGGTTCAAACTGTGAACGAACTGTAGTGTTCACCCACACTGTGCCGTTGGTTGTTTGGTCTTGTGGAAGGTCAACCCATGCTCGAACAGTAAAGTTGGATCCGATTGGGATATCACTCACTTCAAAGGACCGTGGATACTCTATGCCTTGTTCATAGACAGCGAAACTTGGAGGTAGGAATGACATTGGCGTGGAATGTGACGATTGCAATTGGACTTGCAAACCGTCTGCAGTGTTCCCTTCATTTCTCAATGTCATGGCAATGGAGAGCCTCCCATCCCTGTCAATCTCCTCCACAACCTCTGTAAAATTCCACTGAATCACTGGTGCAATTTTAACCGAAATGCGTGATGTCCCAACTAATGTGTTCGAATTAAGGAAATACGTCTCAATGACCACCTCACCAAGTTCGTAAGCCAATGCCGATGCGTTTGCTGTGATCTCGACAAGTGTGAGGTTCACGTATTCGCCGGGCTGTAATTCGGTTGTGGTCTGAATCAGTTGAGCGGAAACAAAGTTAGGAACTTGAGTGATCGAATACGCAAAGGAGTCGACAGCATTTCCGCCGTTGTACACTTCGATATCAGCACTGCATGTTTCAGATGGTACAATAGAACGGCACCCATCGGTACGAAGATGGACGCTACCGTTTCGTTCCCAATCAATGGATCCTCCGACATCGATTGTTCGTAAATTTTGCATGGCGCCTCCAGCAAATACTCGAACTCGAACATCGATTTCACCTGAGTACTCTAACGGTGCTTGAAAACCAATCTTGATGGTTCTGGATTCATTTGGTTGGAGAATGTTTTCTTCAAGTCCACCAAACAAGGCCACTGTCCAACCATCGAATGCAATCCTGTCAAAGTTTGGGATGTTGGGAATGGGAATCCCTTGAGCATCAATTGCTTCAAGGGTGATGTTGAGGTAGTTCGCTGAATTACCGGTATTACGTACATCGATTGAAACTCTTTCAACACCACCGGGTTCAACCACAGCATCTGGCCCAGATTGGTCGATTGAAGCATTTTTGAATTGACTCATGAGCATATCAAAAGACCATTGCACAACACCACCGTCAATACTTGATACAGCACTGATTTGGAATCTTGGGCCGTCGTTAAACAACGGTGAGCCATCAATGACAGAAGGTACATCAACCCACAGAAATATGAAAATGACCGAATCAGGTTGAATTGTTTCATAGGCGTTTGCTCCATCTGTTGAGTTCATCGTCCAACCCCAATTCCAATCCGAGTTTGAATAGAGATTGAAGGTCACCTCATCTTCTAAAGTAGCGTTGTTGGTTATGTTCATGGCAACCGAAGTGCGTGTATTAGGGGACACGATGAAAGATGAAACACCACTTGATCCAAAGTTTAGATTTGAGTACGGTGTGATTTGAGTTTGGAATGATTCAGTCTGGTTCCAGTTCACATCATTGAGCGATGTGAAACGTAGTGAAAGATTGTAAACTCCATAATCGGCATCGCTGTCAGCAGAGATGTTGAATTTGACTTGACGCAGGTAACCGCTTTCGACCGTCTTTGAGTGCGGTAAACCAGTGGCCGTCAATCCATCAAGTTGCTCAACCAAATCAAAACTAAATGTGTCTTCAACATCTCCAAGATTGTGTAGTGTGAACAGCACTTCAACCAATTCGCCTCGATGAACTGTAACTGGATTTAATCCAATGACGTCCAGTTCAGCATTGCGACTCTCAGTTACCGAAGCATCACTTACGGCTCCGGCAAATGGAACCAATACATGCATCAGAATGAGCATCCCAACGAACACTCTGCGCATAGTCTGTCCAAGCCATTCACCCTTTGAAGTTCACCCAATTCCTGCATCATGTGTCCTTCGCAGTCTTCATCAAGCAGGAGTCCGTCGTAGTGGTATGCCTCCTTTCTGGCCCTTTGGTAAAAAGAAGCAACCTCTGCAACTGGACGAGCCAGAACCTCAAGCGATTGTATATCGGAAGGACTCGGGGTCTGCCGAGGAAACTCTTGCGGATTCATCCCATCGAAAGTCGGATGACTACATGGCTGCAGTATCTCTCTTTGGAAACGGAGATACGACCATCAAACGCGCTGAAGAGCAATCCCAGTTTTACGAAGGAATCGTTGACTCAAGTACACGAAAACCAACGACACAAGAGAACTTCACATGGGTTCATCACACGGATGGATACCACTACAAGAAAAAGAGCGACGGTTCATTTGATCCAATCCCTCACAAAAAGAACAACGATGGAACCTACGTTCCTTACCAATCTTAAACCGGGTCGGGAAGAACCGATTGCAGTGCTTGAATATCAAATTCTGCTCCGTTGAGTGGAACTTTAAGTTCGTATTGTGAGCTGACGGCGGGATCCATTTCGCCAAAGCAGCCAACATGTTCGCCGTTCACAATCACTTTTGCACATCGTCCAGCAAGCCAAGGTCCCATATCTCCACCAAGGGGTTCAATGGAATATTCCGCAGCACCTAAGTCTCTCATGAGGGCTTGAATACGTCCACGTACTGCAGCAAATCCGCCACCTTGTTCTGCTACGAGGAATGCGAATCGGTCACCGTTTGTGTGGTTTCGTACGACTGTGCCCAATTCATAGACGGCTTGAGGAAGGTCGTGATGCCTGTTTGAAGCCATCAAGCGAAACAATCCGGGAAGCAAATATTGCCGAAGCAGAGTGTGTTCAATGGTGATCGGGTTTGTAATTCGTGTCACATCACCCATTGCAGGCCATCGCATAGCCTCAAACTGGTCGAAATCGTTCGAGAGTGTGAGCGATTGTATTTGCATCAGGCCAAGTCCTTGTAACGATTCTCGTATACGCCTTCGAATTTGTGAATCAGGACGTGGTATGGCGGTCATCGGAGCTTTGGGTACATCATGTCCGAGGTCTTCGTAACCGTGACCGATAGCGACATCTTCGACCAAATCGATTGGATGCAGGATGTCGAATCTCCACCGTGGCATGGCGAAGGTAAGAATCGTATCTCCTGGAATGACGTCCGACATCCTGTTGTCCGGGTAGTCTGTGAAAACCTCGGCAGGTTTTCTGCCGAGAAATTGGCCGCCCATCCTGTTTGTGGCTGTACCGATCTCTTCATCGGTCAAACTGCGGCCAAGTAAACCATCAAGCAGTCGTTGAGTTACTTCATGGTGTATCGGTTCAGGACGAGGTAGGCTCTCAGAACGACCGTTGAAACCGTTCACTTCAATCGACTCAATCGTTCCTCCTCGTTCAGCCAGTTGTAGGGCGATGAGCATCATGCTCGATTCGCAGGCTCTACGGTCCCACCCCGTTACTTCGATGAAAAAGTCGGTTGTTGAATGGGTGACGGTTGTTTGAACACCGTTGATAATCGGAGGGAAGGAGAGAACTTGATGTTCTGAATCTGTAATAATGGGATACAAACTCATTCCTTCAAGCAAGTGGGCGTACTCTACGCCCTTGGGATGAGATTTCAAAATCTCTTCGAGTGACATTTCTTCTTCCATGCCAAGAGGGCAGAATCGAGTATCTGCAGCAACGGCTTGTACCTTAAACGGAGGAGATATCGTCGATAGATCATGGACTCCAATGGACGCTCTACGGCGACCACGCCCTAGTGCGAAGTGTAACTTTTCTTGATGATCCATGAGCGTCTTAATGAACGCGTCTTTCTCTTCAGCATCACCTGAAATATTGATGCCACGTACAACTGCACCGACGACCACGGGTCGAACATGCTCCAATTCGGGCTCCACAGTCATTTTTACCAAGCCTTTGGAAACTTCCATGCTTGGCTCACTCGGCGCACCGTGCAGGAACGGTCGGATGGCTTTAGCGAGCGTTTCTCCTGACAAAAGGTCAGGCCGGTCCGGGAAAATTTCAATGTCGAGAACATTCTCGTCACAGGTGTCTATATCTGTGCCAAGAAGTGGTAACTGGTCATCCATCTTTGGGATGTCATGCACCAACCCATGCTTTTCAAGCAGCGAGCGCAAGAGTTTTTGTTCTACTGAAATTGTTGGCATTGTATCAACTCAACGTGAAAACCAGTGCGGTAGTGGGCGGTCGTATCCAACCAGTCGAAGGCCGCTGATGGCAGCGGTTTCGTAATCAAGCGCTCTCAAATGCTGACGCTTGAGTTGGTCAATCGAATCAAGCCCTAGTCGCTTAAGTATGGATGTAAGTTCATTGGTGAGGCTTTGGAGCCAGTGTGCTAAATCTTGGGCGTCTTGCATCGGAACTTCACAGCAGATGACATCAATTCCTGACGCACGCAGTACTGCTAAGTCTGTTCCGCTCGCTGAAAGCCCGAGCAGCATGCCTGTCTGAGTGGGTGTTCCTGCAAGATGGCTTTTAGTCGATCTTCCAATCATTGGAAGAGCTGCAGCTTCAGCAACACCAGAGCCATCCTCCATTCGGCTGACTGCGAGATCTAATCCGTGATGTGCTGAGCGAACGTGGAGCGATTCGACGCGACCTACTGCATTCAGGAACGCAATGGTTTTGTCCATGCCAATAAGAGTTCTCACGGCGACGATGAATCCATCAATTTCTTCTGAGTTCATGGTTGGTAAATCATCGATATCCACCATTACTCCGTTCGAATCTTTCAAAGATTCAGGCGCATCTGCTAAATTTGACGAGTCGAGAAGAACGATATCGATGGGTCTCGGATTTGTATGCGTGATGAATGGTTGCTGAGATAAAATTTGAACTTCCAAGGGGTCACTGTTTTTGCCAAGTTTGAGCGATTCACCATTGGTGACGATTGGCAAAAGTGGAAGTGGTAAGGCAATGGGCGCATTTTCTCCGCCGCGTTCAGCCAGCAGGGTGACGGTGTCACATGTTTGGTAGGGCACAGTGTGGTGCAAGTCACCTGCAACCAAGCCGATGCTTGACAAATCAGAACTCGATACCGGAGGTTCAGGCGCTTCGACTTGTAAGAGCGGTGAATGTACCAGGCACACTGCATCCTTCGGAACGTCCATCTCTGGGTCATTGAGTTCTTTATTGATGGACTTAACTTCCGCTGCTGTGAGGGGTCGCAGAGCAACACCTGCTGGTGGAGTAGGACATCGTCCGTTGATAACGATACGACCACCGGTCATCCCAGCACCTGGGTCGCTTCCAACATCACCATGAATTACGATAAGTCCGTCTTTCATTCCTCCGCCGATACGTGAACCTGCTGGACCTCGAACAAGCAGTAAACCACCGTTCATCATCGCGCCAGCATCGGTTCCAACACCGTCCATGATGCTGATTCGGCCGCTTCTCATGGCATACCCTGCAAAATTGCCTGCGAGTTGTTCACAAACGATTGTGTTGCCACGGTTACCTGCGCCTAAAAACGAGCCAGCGTCACCTTGTATCGTGAAGTTTCCACCGCTGCCAAAAGCAGCAATCCATGAGCCGAGTACACCAAGCGCTCTCATTCGTGAGCCTGCTGGAAGGTTTGGGCACAGTCCAAGTTCACCGTTCTTTGGCACCGGTTCGCCTGCATTGGTCCATCCAATACGCAGTATTGCGTTTTGTTCTGCTGCTGCCAAGAGTCTCGGTCCAAGTTTCTTATTGATGTTGAAGGAGCGCTCAACAACCTCTCTTGGTTCGGCCATGTTGTTCGGCTGTTGCTTCATATCCAAATAGCCTCCCGTAACTTGGCTTCATTTCGTTCCGTTTGAACACTGTTTTTTCGGCTTCACATTTCGAGCCGTTTCGACGATGTGTTAATAGAGGGTCTTCAAAGGCAGGTATATTGAGTGCAATGACCATCAAGGTGGCAATCAATGGATACGGAACTATTGGGAAGCGGGTTGCGGACGCAGTCGACGCCCAAGATGACATGGAAATTGTTGGTGTGACGAAGACCCGTCCGGCTTTTGGCTGTGACTTGGCCGTTCGCAAGGGTTACCCAATCTACTGTACGTTCGATGATAAGGACCGTATTGCAGCATTTGCTACTGCGGGCTATTCGTGCCATGGTGGCCTATCTGATCTCCTCAAAATCGCAGACATCGTGATCGATTGTTCGCCTGGCAAAGTTGGTGCTTCCAACAAAGAAACGTACCAAAACGCAGGAATCAAATGGATTTTTCAAGGCGGAGAAAAGCATGCGATGACGGAGATGTCGTACACATCATCTGCAAACCACAAGGAAAACTTGAACGTTGAAGGTACTCGTGTAGTCTCGTGCAACACGACTGGTCTTTCTCGAACTCTAGTTCCTTTGTACGAGCACTGTGGGGAACTGAGAGTAGAATGCACCATGATTCGCCGTGCAGCCGACCCTGGTGACTCGAGTAAGGGGCCAATTAACGCCATCAAACCTGTTCTCAAGGTGCCCTCACATCACGGGCCAGATGTCATGACGGTAAAGCCAGAAATTCAGATTAATTCCATGGCAGTTGCAGTTCCAACTACCATTATGCACGTCCACGTGGTCACAGCAACCCTTCCTGAAGGCCACGGACTAACAACCGAATCGGTTCTTGAGATGTGGTCAAACCGTCCTCGTTTGGTCATCATGAACGGTTCAGAAACAGGAATAACAACAACTGCAGAGGTCATGGAATTTGCCCGCGATATAGGTAGAAAGTGGGGCGATTTGCATGAAATCTTCATTTGGGAAGATGGAGTAAAACTTGAAGGCAACACCCTTTATTATTTCCAAGCGATTCACCAAGAATCCGATGTCATTCCTGAAAACGTCGATGCAATCCGTGCACTGATGGGCGTAGAAGAGGACTGGATGGCATCGGTGGCTAAAACCGATTCAGCCATTTCTAAGTACAATAACCTGTGAACTGAATGCCCCTTCGGGGCACATTCAAGGCGCGTGTTGAAAAGGGTAATTGATTTCGACAGCACATGAAGGCCATGCGACAACCATTGCTCATGCTCTTGTTGCTTCTGTTCACTTCGCTCAGTCCATTGTTGTTGGAGAGCACTTCCTCGAATGTTACGCTGTCTGAAGCGGACGACCAGTTGCTTTCCGAAGCAGAACGAATGGAGGTAGCTCGTCAACTTTGGTCACCGCTCGAATCTTCGAGTGTTTTCTCAACAGATATCCAAGATGCAAGTGGTGTTCTTCGCCTTCAATCAGGCGAATTCGACCCTTTGATTTCCGAAGGACCGACTCTTGACAAATTCTTCATCGACCTCAACGACCCTGCACAAACAGGGTTAGCACTGGTCCAATTGCATGAACACAACGGAGCAGTCCTTGATTCTCTTTCAAAGACCTACGGTCTAACTGCTCTTGATTTCGTCGCTGATGAAGGATGGCTTGTTCGACTACCTCATCCACCAATGAATACGCTTGAATCGCTACAATCCGATGAACGCGTTCGCTGGGCAGGAGCACAACACCCCGGTTGGAGAATGCATAGCGAACTTCTTTCGATCACAGAACACACCCATCTTGCACTTGTTCCATCGTCAGATTTAGCACTTGGCGGTCTTGAAGCCTTGAGCCTTGACTTACTGAAAATGGGTGCTGATGAAGCTTGGTGTGGCGTGGGGTTGTGTGAAGTGCATTTTGCTTCAAGCCTCCAGTCGACTCTTCTCAACAACATCATGCACGATGGACGAATCATTTGGACAGAACCAACTTATGGTTTGACGCTCCACAACGCACTTGCTGGTGGAATTGTCGGTCTTGATGATGTTTCTGCAAATGCATCCTTTACCCTCGATGGCTCTGGTGAAACCATCGCTATCGCCGATACAGGAATCGACCGCGACCACCCTGATATCGTCGGCCGGGTTGCAGGAGTGTATACGAACTTCGGTCTTGACCCATCGCCTATTGATTCGAACACAGGCCATGGAACGCACGTGGCTTTGTCGGTACTTGGGGACGGAACTGGCGACGCATCTGCTGAAGGAATTGCTCCTGCTGCCAATCTCGTCATGTACGCTTTGGAACACGACCCAACAGGAGTCTTTGGCCGGCTCGGCTCCATCTATGACATGCTCAACGATGCTGAACAACGTACGGCCCGTATTTCGGTAAACGCTTGGGGCTCAAACGGTAATTACGGCCACTACACTGCTGATTCACGCTCTGTTGACCTACTGGTCAACCAAAAGGACACAGTCCTTCCATTGTTTTCTGCCGGCGACCGTGGTTCGAGTGGCGCATCTCAAGTAGCCGCACCATCGACCGGTAAGAACGTACTTTCAGTTGGAACTTCACAAACAGGCTCCTTGTCCGGATCAGTTGCCAACATTTCGAGCCAAGGGCCGAGTCTCGACGGCCGCATAAAACCAGACCTCGTCGCCCCAGGAATCGATATTTGTTCGGGATTGGCCGAGGAAGCAAAGTCTCCCAGTGGCTTTTCTTGCGCCACTGGCCTTCACGCAGATGGTACGACAAATCTCTACATGACTCTTTCAGGGTCCTCACATGCTACAGCAATTGCTGGAGGAACAACCGCCCTTGTTCGTGAGTTCTTGCGCGAGCAAATCAACATCAACACACCCTCGGCATCGCTCATCAAAGCCGCAATTATCAACGGTGCGACGGACTTAGGCACGCCTGATATACCGAATGCAGAGGAAGGTTGGGGGCAAATCGATTTGGAACGAACAGTTCTACCAATGGACGGTACGTTAGCACTGGATACCTTCTTCGATAACAATAAAGAGGTAAATGCTGGTTTTGGTTTACTGTATTCGTTTGACCTCGACCCGATACATGGCGTTGACATTACACTTGCCTGGACGGACCTTGAGGGAAGTGCGAACGCTGCCCAATCCTCTCCACGTTTGGTCAACAACCTTGACCTTGTCTTGGTTGACCCGTCTGGAAATGAACGGCTTGGGAACGATTTCTTGGCTGGAGTTTCTACGATTGGTGGAACTGCAGACGCAGTCAATAATGTCGAGAGAATCAAAGTCGAACCGGGCGTTCTTACGACGTCGGGTCAATGGCAAATCAAGGTTCTTCATTCAGGAGGCCTTGCTCAGCGATTCAGCCTCGTTGTCGTGGCAGATGCAACTCCAAATCCACAATCCGACTTAGCAACATTCGACGGTAGCATCGTACCATCTTCTCCAGAACCTCTCAAAAACGACTTGATTACCCTCCAGCTGGGTTGGATTAACCAAGGGACTCTCTCGTCAGGCTCATTCCATGTAATCCTGGAAGACCTTACCACTGGCCAAGTTTTGTTTGACGCCGACAGGCCAGGTCTTGATTCGGGCAAGATTGATTCTTTCTTGCTTCAGCATCAGTTTACTACGACAGGTACACATTCAATGCGACTGAGTATTGACACACTTAACCAGGTGAGCGAAATGAACGATGCCGTATCTGGAGTCGACAACAACATCTGGGAACAAGACATCGAAGTGACTGCACTCGGTGTTCGCGTCGTAGCACTGGATGATGCGGGTGTGGCTCCAACTTCTCCAGAAGACCGTGCCCTGTCCGCTGTACACACATTCGATGTGCTCAATGCCTCTTCGATTCAGATTCCAATTCACATTCTCCACGAGGGAACTGGGCAGCAAGCAGTAACCCTTTCGGTCACCAATGTTCAGAAACCTCAACCAGGCAGACCAGATTTCCTGTTGGCTCCTGAAGATTCTTGGTCCAAGTCGGTTTCTGAAATTGGACCATACATCGTTCAAGGTCAGGGTGAAATTGATGACTACAAACTTCTCAACGTCACTCTTGTCAACAATTTCGTTGACCTAAGTAATTCTGAATCCCCTCGTTATGCTCGTGCAGGAACATTTGTCGTGGACATCACTGCTCGTTACCAATCTCAACCTACGGTATCTCACACGCAGAGAGTGACAATCATTGTCCCGCAGGTCACCGATGTCAATATTGGAGCAGCCGGAATTTCCGGATTATCAGCCGCACCGGGTGAATCCACCGGATTCTCGATTTCGGTCATGAACATTGGAAACACACCAGCGCAGTACTCCGTATCATGCGAATCTCAAAACAGATGGCAAATACAACTCGGTAACTCAAATTCTTCTACATTAGAATTCGAACCGTTGAACATTAAGGAATCACTTCCAATGCTTATCCAAATTTGGGTTCCTCCAGTCTCCAATGGAGTTCCTGAAGCTGGTTCGACTGACACGGTGACCTGTCATTTGAATTCGGCAACCGATCCAACCCTCAACTTCACCCAATCCGTCGATGTGCTGGTTTTGGCACAGGAGTCCTTTGTCAGTGATCTGTATGACGATCTAGGACCGATTGGTCCTTCATCCTCGAACCGAAACATTATGGTTGATACTGCTCAGCAAGTGAGCCTGAATTTGACCATTGAAAACACCGGTAACAAGGCAATTGACTTGGATGTCAAGATACAACCAAGTAACCCTCTCTGGCCGATTGAAGTTTCCTACATGACGCAAGTGAACAGCCGCCAAGTTTCGCTTACGTTACTCGGTGGTGAAGTGGCAACGGTCAATTTCATCATCGGTGTACCTCCAGTTGCTGAGGAAGGCGAAGCGAATAACTTTGACATCCGTACCGAACGAACTCCACAGTCCTTTGTTTCAAACGCGACGGTTTTGAAGGTCCGTGACGACCTTTCCATGGACCTCTTTGGACCCGAATCCGGTGTGATTGAGACGGTTATTTCATCGGATTTCTCCTTTGGTGAATTCACCGTTATCAATACAGGAAACACCCCCTTGACGTTGAATTGGACCAAAGGCTTGCCAGCCGATGGCTGGATTGTAGGCTATGCGAATCCAAGTACCTACATCGAACCACGTGAAGAGAGGGTCGTCCGATTGGGTTTCATACCTCCATCGAATACTCTTCCAACTCAAAAGGCGTTTGAACTGGTGGCTACCGTCACTGGATTTAGCAACGGCAGGTCCGTTCAAACTTCAGTTACCGTTGACATAGCCGTACTCGAATCGACCTTTGCGAATCTTACCGTTGAAGACACTACAGTGGCTCCCTTCTCCTCTGTTTCACGAGGTGAGACGGTGATGCAGAACATCATTATCCGTAACGATGGCAACGTCCCAATCACTGGAGATATAATCACTGAAGTCCTCGACCAAGAAGGAAATATTTCTTCAGTCTGGACACTTTCATGTTCACCATCATCGCTCGAAAATCTTGGTGTTGGGGATGAACTCACAGTCATGCTTGAACTTACACCTGGTGATGATGCTGAAAAAGGCCTTCTCTTCTCGACCATCACACTTTCAACAGACGGTACTACCATTGGAACCTTGTCGATAGAAACAACCGTTGAGTCAGCGACTGGAGCCAAAGGGCTTCTAGGTGGATTGCCGCTTTACGTAAGCGCTCCACTTGTCGTGGTTGCGTTGCTTGCTGCTATCGTCGTCGCCTTACGGGTCAAGAAGGGCGGTGAACTCACCGATGCGGGTGAGGAGTTGGTAGCACCAGATGCATTTGTTAATCCAGATCATCTGGGAACACGCCGTAGCGATGCACTCGATATCGGCCTTGCGGTGGACGAACTCTCCAGTGGTGAAGTTTCATCCGATGAAATCGCAGCCGCACTCGCCCAATCCCTTGACATGCCAACACAGGCCAAGCAAGGGATACCACCAATGGGCTTGCCGCCAGCAGGATTGCCTCCAAGAGGCATGCCACTCCCAATGCCAATGGGTATGCCACCAGCAGGAATGCCTCCAAAGGTGATGCCGCACTTACCCCTCCCAGTACCTTCTCAAGCATTACCAACGCCGACACCTGCTCCAGTACCTGCTCCAATGGTCCCCGCACCAGTTGCAGGCCCACCACTTCCGGCCAGTGGATTACCAATTGGTTGGAGTATGGAACAATGGCAACACTATGGGCAACAATGGTTGGACCAGCAGTAATCGTCGATAAGCATGTCTAATACGAGGCACCTCTAGCCCGATACATGAGCAGTATTGTATTGTTTGGACCTCCTGGTGCTGGTAAAGGGACTCAAGCAGAACGAATGATTGACGCAACTGGCCTTCCTCAAGTTTCTACCGGAGACATGTTGCGGGCTGCTGTTAAAGCCGGTACCCCAACTGGTCTGGAGGCTAAAGGTTTCATGGAAGCAGGCTTGCTCGTTCCAGATTCAGTCATCATCGACCTCATCAAGGATCGGATTCTTGAACCCGACGCAAAGAACGGAGTCATGTTTGATGGATTCCCTCGAACCGTACCACAAGCTGAGGCATTGGAGCAGATTACTGGAGTCACGCACGTCATCGCAATTGAAGTCCCAGACGAGCGTATTGTCGAGCGAATATGCGGTCGCTATTCGTGTGCTGGCTGCGGAAGTGTTTACCATGATACATTCAATCCTGTATCTGACGATGGATGCGCATGCGGCAATTGGGAAGAGAAGCGACGGGCTGACGATAACGAAGAAACGGTAAGTTCACGCTTAGCAGCCTACCATCAACAAACCTCACCGCTTGCAGACTGGTACCGCTCTAAAGGAATTTTTCACGCCGTAAACGGGGACAGAGCTATCGATGAAATAACCGGTGACATACTCAACGCATTGAAACTTTGAGGTGGCATTTTGAGTTCACAGAGCAGACGTCGTCGTAAAGGCAAAGTCGACCGACGGCAGGCAGCCTTGGGCAGCCAATCGCAATTGGTTGATATCATCGTACACGCCAAGGATCACGAACCGATTATCGTTCGATCAAGCATTCGCCACCTTGTGAGAATCTCCCGTCGGCATCGCCTTCCAGTTCCTAAAGCAGTGCATCACCTCTATTGCAAAAAGTGCTTGACTCCTTTCATTCATGGTGAAAATGTTCGCACCCGTATTGTAGCAGGACAACGCATTGTCACCTGCTTGTCTTGCACCAACATTCGACGATACGGCGGCGGGCCCAAATTTCATCGTAAGCAATTGCTACGGTGAGATGATTTTGTAGTACACTTCTTGAACAAGGTGTTCCACGGCTGCTTGAGAATCATGGCTGACCGCATACCTGAGTCCATTCGCCGAGAGGCCTTATCGCATGACTTTCAAGCGACCATTCGAATTGGAAAATCAGGTATTACCGAGACACTGATCACCGAAATCGACGCTCAACTCAACACGCGCAGCCTCGTGAAAATTAAAATCAATCGTGGACTTTTCGAGAAAAAAGATATTCCAAATGTCTGGTCTCACCTCGCAGAAACAACCCATTCGGTTGTCGTACTGGCACGCGGCAATGTCGGCGTTCTTTGGCGTTAACCAATGATTCCATAGGAAATACTCAATAGTTACCCATAGTTGGATTTTCAACATGAACGGTAGGGAACTGGCTGGGATGCGTAGAAGACATCCTTCTCAATACATTGCTCTCGGGCTTTTGGCATTTACAGGGACGATGATGTTCACATCACACTCAATTGCTGCCGGAAGCGGCTCTTCTTCATCTTCACCTTTCGCAGATATTGATAATTCGCAGGCTGTCCTCGTCGGTTTGGGTATTCTTTTGGGTGTGTACGCTCTTATCATTACCGAAGTGGTCCACCGAACTCTAGCAGCTGCGGTTGGTGGCCTTCTCGCCATCATCGCACTCAGTTACTATTCTGAAAAGTCGTACTCTCTTGGAGAAGTAACCACTCTCATTGACTGGGAGACAATTGGTCTTCTGCTTGGAATGATGGTCATGGTGGGTATTCTTTCACACACTGGATTGTTTGAATGGTTCGCAGTTCAAGCTTACAAACGCAGTGGTGGTTCAGTTTGGACACTGGTTGTCATTCTCTGTTCTGTAACCGCAGTTCTCTCCGCATTCCTTGATAACGTCACTACGATGTTACTCCTCACCCCGGTTACGATTCAACTAGCGAAGGTCCTCGACCTCAAACCGATACCCCTTCTCATTTCCGAAGTACTGTTTTCGAACATCGGAGGTGCTGCTACCATGATTGGAGACCCCCCCAACATCATGATCGGTTCCGGACTTTCAAAGTCTGCCATTGAAGATGCAGCAATGAAGAAAGAAGGATTGGTCCAAGAAGGGTACCTCGCACTTGCGGATTCGGGAGTGACGTTCAACGATTTCATCATTGAAATGGCTCCGGGTATTCTTATGTGCATTGTGCCGGCTTTCATGTTCCTTAAGTGGTTCTATGCTGAAGAATTCTCTGGTAGCCGTGTTCGCGATATTGCTGAACTTGAATCAAAGTACGGAATCAAAGATGCAGCCATGCTGAAAGTTGGCGGTTCCATCCTTATTTTGGTCGTACTCAACTTTTTCCTCCATCCGATTACTCACATTGCCGTATCTTGGATTGCATTGGTTGGCGCTGTAGTCATGCTTTTGGCAACCGACCGTCACGAACTTGAGAAACCGCTCGAACACGTTGAATGGTCAACGCTTCTTTTCTTTGCAGGTTTGTTCGTCCTTGTCCACGCACTGCAATACTTGGGGGTCATATCGTTTATTGGTGATTACGTAACCAAGGGCATTGAAATGTTTGGTACCAGCGATGACGGGGACGTCGTTCGCCTCGCTGCAGCGATTTTGATTATTCTATGGGTTTCAGCTGTTGCCTCTGCTTTCATTGATAATATTCCGTACACTGCGACGATGATTCCAGTCGTTTTACAGATATCCTATGAACTCAATATTCAACTGGGTCCATTGATCTGGGCTCTTGCCTTTGGTGCTTGTCTTGGTGGAAACGGTACCCTCATTGGTGCTTCTGCTAACGTTGTTACTGCCGGTATGTCCGAAGAAGCAGGCTATCCGATTTCATTCAATGAGTTCTTCAAGGCAGGTTTCCCGATTATGATTCTCACGACTGCAATCGTGTCTCTTTACATGATTTTGGTTTACGTCATCGGCGCCGATGGCGGGCATGTGGTTTGGAAGACTGTGTGTATCGGTCTGACTCTCATTGGAATCATATGGCAATTAGCTCGTGGACGTTCGAAAGGAAAGAACTTTGCCGAATCACTCGTCGATGATGACTACGACACATTCATCGAAATGGCTGAACAGGCTGTTGACCTCATCAAAGGAACCAAGTCTTCTGAGGAATGAGCACATTTCTCCGTTGAATTGAAGTGCCATGGGTTCATGGTAAGTTTTGGGGAACGCCATGTTTGAGTGCAAAGTCTGTGGTTTACTTTCCTTAGGTGGAGGTGCATGCCCTGCATGTGGAAGTCTCCTCCTAGTGGATTTAACCCTCGAGGACGGCGACTCAAGCCCATTACCTACTGAAGTGCCTGGCCTTGATGATGCAGTTACTTCATGGTATGAATTAGAAGGTATTGAGCCTCCAGTGGTCGATGCTGAATCGCAATCTCAACCGTCATCGGTTTCAGGCTCACTTCCTTTTGGATTCTCAGGCGAATCCAATACCAACGTTTCCCGCCTACCGTTTGGTGTTGGTAGTTATGCGGCTGGTGTACCGTTTGAAGACGATGAAGAGCCATTGCCGTTGATCAGCAGTCAAGTACAAAATTTACCCCCGAAAGACACAACCTCTCCTGAAGTCCCAACAAAGGCGCCCTTAGTTGCACTGGAAACGCTCAGTCCAGTGCCCGTAGCAGCCCCAAACATACCCGTCCAGCCAACAACGATGCTCTCGGAAACCGTAAGGGTCGTACAAGCACCTGTGGAGCCAGTCCAAGTCCCATCCTTCGACCCGAACATTATAGCTCAACCACCCATTGCACCTTCTCTTCCACCAGCCCCCGCACAAACTCCTGCGGCACCCGTTCGTATCGAACCCTCGTCTCTTCCCCCCCTGGCTGAGGTTAATGAGCCACAGGCGCTTAGAATCCCTACTGTAGAGCCAATTGCAATCAGTGAGGTGCCCAGCGCCCCGTTACTGGAAGCCGTCCCAGACATGTGGCGCATTGACGCTTCTCCGGTGAATATGGAGGAACTCTACGCTAGCGAAGATCAGGTCGTGGAAGTTGTCCACTCAATGGACGATGAAGACACTTACATGCACGGAACAGATTTCGAAGATTTGCATCCCGATTCGGGCGTAATCTCACTTGAACTTCACCCTGCAAAGGCCATCGGTGTTAATCTAAGCGGCATACCGGAACTTGAAGAAACACTGGCTGAAGGATTTTATGCAATTGGTGAAGAATCATGGGCACAAGCTGCAATTGCGTTTCAGAAAATGGCTGCAAAAATGCCGGGTGATTCCGCAGTTTTCAACAACTATGGATTGGCGCTTTTACAACGAGCATTGACCATGGCAAAAAGCAGTGATTTGGAAGTTCAACAACTTGCTTCAACTCAATTTGAGTCGGCAATCTTGGCTCTCCGAGAAGCAGCAAAATCTTCGCCGGCTAACGGAACTATCCTGCTAAATCTTACGCATGCTTTACTGGTAAGTGGCCGGGCTGAAAAGGCATTGAACCTCCTTTTCATGTATCAAAAGCACAATGAAAACACTCCTGAAAGTGCGAATCTTGAGGCAGCAACATTGGTCAGTATGGGTGAAAGTGGGCGTGCCCTTGACGTTCTCCAATCTGTAAAACAAGACGTGACAATCGCCGCAAACATCTCAAAATTAACATATTCATGATTTGGATTCTGGAAAATCAGGTTCTTTTTTCCCGTTAAATTCCAAACTATTTCAAGAATTTCGAGGCTTAGAAATGCTATTTTTTAATGCAAAAATGGGAACATGCAAATGCCATGCTATGAGTCATTTGCTAGAGGAATTTTTAACACATTTCTCCGAGGACCAAACCGATTCGTTGATATATGGGTGGTAAGTCGGGGGGATGCTTAAGCACCCTGATATGCCATGTATCGGGGGAAGGGCAGAGGAGAACCGTCCCTGAGGAGGCGGTTTTCTGTGGAAGCCGAAT
>JABGTJ010000089.1 GCA_018691345.1 Methanobacteriota archaeon | reverse complement strand
TTGAGGACGTCGCCATAGCATTTGCTTGAGATCGTGGGTGAGGTTGAACACTGCACCACGGTAGATGTCTGATGCACCCCAGTCGTCTGGAGTAACGACTGTTTCTGAGACAATGTGGTCTTCAATGTCGTCGTATCCCAATTTACCAAGTTGCTTGATGATGGTGTCTCGGTAGTCGTCTTTGATGTCGTCCCATACGATGGTTTCGTGGGTGTTCGGTACTGGGACAAGAACATAAACAGTAGAGTGGCCTTCTGGAGCGAGGCTGTCATCGGTAATGCTCGCATTTTGAACGTAGACCGACGGGTCATCCCAGGTCAGCTTGTGGTTGGTGATGTCGTGGAGGTTCTTTTCGTATGCTGAAGATGCGTAGATTTGGTGGTGGTGTAAGTCGTATTGCTTGTCAACGCCGAGATACAGCATGAATGTGGAGCAGGAATATCCCTTCTTTTCGAGTTTCTTATTCGACCACTTCTTTCGCTTCTCGTTTGGAACAAGGGTTGTCATGGCATGAGCGAAATCAGCGTTAACGACGACTTTGTCAACTCGGATTTCTTCGCCCTCAATACGGGCACCTACGACATCCTTTCCTTCGAAGATGAGTGATTTAACCGGGGTATTGCAGCGGATCTTTACGCCCATTTCTTCTGCAATTTCTCCCATGCGCTTGGTAATACTGCCGAGGCCGCCCTTGGCGTGGAATATGCCGTGCTCGTATTCAAGGAACGCAAGAATTGTGAACAATGAGGGTGCGTGGAACGGGCTCATGCCCAGATACTTGGTTTGAAAAGACATAGCCAGTCGAACGCGTTCGTCATCGAAATGCTTGCTCAAGTCGCCTGCAACACTGGCCCATGGCTTGAGGATTGTTGCAACTCTCATGGCTCTCTTCGTGAGAATGTTGAGTGGGCTGGTCCAAGGCGTTTAGAGGCATTGCTTAGAAAAATCGAGTTTCTTACGGTTTTGAAGGACGTACTTTTCGAATCCCTCAGCGTTTTTGTCACCTGCAAGCTCTCGGATTCTTTCGGTCATTTCATCCAGTTTGCTGGTTGCATCGATGTGTCCGCCAGCGCCGAAAACGAGGCGATACATTGGATCCAGAGGCATGAGTCCAAGTTCCTTGTGAGCATCTCGGCCGATGGCCTTGAAGATTTCTTCAATGACTTCCGGGTAGTGGAAAAATGTTGGTCCACGGTCGAATGTGTACCCGTCCTTGTGAACGAGCTTGGTCCGTCCACCAACTTTTTCTTCCTTTTCGAGGATGGTAACGTCTACGCCTGAATGGGCGAGCAGTAGCGCACTTGCGAGGCCGCCGGGGCCTGAGCCAACAATGAGTGCGGTGGGTTTCTTGGTTTGATTCATGTCGCCAAGTAAGTGGTTCAGCATATAAATGGCCGTTTGCATCCTTGAAAATTGTGAAGGTTTTTTAGGGTCCTGTGACGCCGACCGAATCGGCATCAACATCGGTCAATAAGCATGATAAGTGTCCCCATTGTGGACCGACTACAGCCTTAGGTTGGTGGGTGATATTATGTCCGATTGGAGCTCAAAGAATCCTTACATGACTGAAATTACTGAGAATTACATTCTCAACGGTGAAGGTTCCCGTAAAGAGACCAGGCACATTGTGTTCGCTCTTGGCGACTCTGGTCTCGATTACAAAGTCGGTGATGCTCTCGGAGTTATGTCAGAGAATCCGCCGCACATTGTTGAAGAGATTCTCGAGCTCCAAGGATGGGACCGAGACTACACAGTGGAGACTCACAACGGAGAGCGCGACTTGTATACAGCCTTGAAAATGGACTTTGAAGTCCATATGGCAAACAAGAAGTTTGTTCAATCGCTTGCAGGTAAGGTCGTTTCCTCTGGAATGAAAATTTCATTGAAGATTGTTGCTCGAAGCCGTTCAAGCGAGGACTGGGAATCTTCCGACTCCTCTGCTTCACCACCTGGTCTTGCTGCCAGCAAGGCATCTGACGACCCGGCTGCAAAGGTCGAAGCGCTTCTTGGTGATGAAAAAGAGATTGAAAACTATCTTTGGACTCGAGATTACGTAGACATCATGCGGGAATTCGGTGTCAAGTATTCTCCAGAGGAATTCCTTGATTTGGTTGCTCGACTTAAGCCAAGACTCTATTCAATCGCTTCTTCCCACGACGCTCACCCCGGATTTGTCGAATTGACCGTCGGTATTGTTCGCTTTGAATACCATAACCGTGCCCGAGGGGGCCTTTGCACACAGTACATGGCTGACGAAATTGTGGCGACCGGTAAACCAATTGGTGTCTTCATGTCTCCTACGAAATCATTCATACTTCCAGAGGATAAGGACGTTGACATCATCATGGTCGGGCCTGGAACAGGAATTGCTCCGTTTAGAGCGTTCATGGAACAGCGTGTTTTCGATGGCGGCAAAGGTCGCAACTGGTTGTTCTTTGGAGACCAATCTTCCAAGACTGAGTTTTACTACAAGGAGCAAATTGAAGGCTGGATGGACAGTGGAGACCTGTTCAAGTTCACAACTGCATGGTCTCGTGACCAAGAAGAGAAGATTTACGTCCAACACCGCCTCAAAGAACACGGCGCTGACATTTGGCAATGGTTCGAAAACGGTGCTTACTTCTACATTTGTGGTGATAAAACCTACATGGCCAAGGATGTTCATCGAGCGCTCATTGAGATAGCAATGGAACACGGCGGAATGTCAGAAGATGATGCTACTCATTTCATCGGTACGACCATGATGAGGGAAGAAAAGCGTTACTTGCGAGACGTTTACTGATTCTCATTCGAGCCCATCTGTGGGCAACGGTACACTTGTGACTGGTACGCCGCTCTCGATAGCACGCTCTTCCATTCGTTTTGTCCAAACCGAATCAGGTCCGGGGAAAGAAAGCATATGGGTGGCCCGTCCAAGCATTGTCTTAGCCAGCGTCGCTACAGCTTCAGGTCGCCCAGAATCGTGGGCAGAACTTGGACGGGGTGCATTCCACGCTTCGCTAAATACGGCCAATCGGATGTTGTTGTTATCTGCCCATCGTTCAGCCAGAAAATCTACACCGCTGGCGCCACCAAGGATGATCAAATCAGGGTAGGCATTTGCTTCAACCCACTGCTCCAATTTATCTTCAAGCCAGGCATAATCATAGAATTTAGAATTGCCGCAAATGACTAAATTCACGATGCGTCCATCTCTGTTCAAATCTTTTCCAGCTAACTGGTCGAGAGCCTCGGCTCCGGTTTGGGGTTTCCGCGTCATATGCTCACATCGCATTCATGTGATATCAAATTTCCGGCCTTTTTTCTAGAAAATGTTCTAAAAACAGAAATCAAGTACCGGAATACGGTCATTTAGAGTGGCTGGCGGTTGATTTACCGACAAATAAAACCGTCGTAAAAGGCCTCTTTTGAATCGGATTGAACCGTTGGCATCATAGAGTAATTGCTCTTCGAGTCAAACATGGCATTCAAGCGTGTACTCATTGCGAACCGTGGTGAAATTGCTCTTCGAATACTTCGGACGTTGCGCGACATGGGCATCGAAGCAGCGATAATCCACGGCCGAGAAGACCGTCTCTCGCTGCCTGTACGGTTTGCAGATGTGGCGTATGCCAACTACAAGCCGAATCCCTTGGACACCTATTTGGATATTGAATCGGTGATTCATGCGGCCAAAGAGATGGGTTGTGACGCCGTTCACCCCGGATACGGCTTCCTTGCGGAGAACGCTAACTTTGTTCGCCGACTGCAAGAAGAAGGCATCACCTTCATCGGCCCATCCGCTGATGTCATCACGTTGCTTGGCGATAAAATTGAGGCACGGGCAGCAATGGAAGCAGCAGGACTTCCAACTGCGAAGGGTTCTTCTGAACCCATTTCCGATGCTGCTGTAGCATCGACTTTGGCGGAAGAAATCGGATATCCAGTCATCATCAAGGCTGCTGCAGGTGGCGGCGGTATCGGTATGCAAATTGTCGAGAAATCCGATGAGTTTGAAAACGCACTCAAACTATGTCAATCGCGTGCTCGCTCCGCTTTTGGCGATGAGCGTGTGTTTGTAGAGAAGTACATTCAAGGTGCGCAACACGTTGAGTTTCAAGTCCTTGGAGACGGCAAGAAAGCGATTCATTTTGGAGAGCGGTTTTGCTCGATTCAACGGCGTCACCAAAAATTGGTCGAAGAAGGACCTTGGTTGGACGAGGCAAAACGCGAAGAGATTGGCGCTATGGTTTGCAAAGGAGCAGAATCGGTTGGGTACAAAGGATTAGCGACCTTTGAGTTCTTACGAGATGCAAACGGCGATTTTTACTTCCTTGAGGTCAATCCGCGTGTCCAGGTTGAACACACGGTCACCGAACTCATCACCGGTCACAATCTAGTGGAATTGGGCATTCGTGTGGCACAAGGCGAAGAGCTTTCATTGAAGCAAGAGGATATTGTGTGGAACGGTCACGCCATTCAATGTCGTTTGAATGCAGAAGATCCTCGTAAATTTATTCCAAGCCCTGGCCGGCTTTGGGAATGTCATTTCCCGTCTGGTTACGGTGTTCGCGTCGACACGCATGCGTATCCGGGCTACGAAATGCCTGGATGTTTTGACTCGTTGCTCGCTAAACTCTTGGTTTGGGGAAGGGACCGAGATGATGCAGTCAAGCGAATGCGAACTGCACTTGATGAAACGGTTATTTCCGGCGTAGAACACTTGATTCCACTTCATCGTCGCATAATGGATGAGAAGGACTTCCTAAACCGCGACATCACCATTCAATACATTGAGATGCATGAAGAGTTACTCGGTTGAGCACTTGCTTGATGCGAAAGGGACAAGTATCGAACGCTTTACGGCTCTACATGGATGTTCTCATCGTTGGAAGCGTCGCCTACGACAGTGTCGCCTCGCCTCTCGGTCATGTCAAAGATGCTCTGGGTGGCTCAGCAACTTACGCAGGTCTTGCGTGTTCGTTCCATTCCAAGCGCTTGTCCTTGCAGAACGTCGGTTTGGTAGGTGTTGTCGGTGAAGATTTCACTGAAGAGGACCGCCTTCTCTTAACGAACAGTGGGTTGGATTTGACGGGCATTGAAACTGCTGTGGGCGAGACTTTCCGCTGGTCTGGCTCGTACCACGGGACGATGGCTGAGGCACAAACCCATGAGACTCACCTCAATGTGTTTGAGCATTTTGAGCCCAAAGTTCCAGAATCCCACCGTTCTCCGCAGATCACGTTCTGTGCCAACCTTCACCCTGCACTGCAAGCCAGTGTTTTGCAACAAGCCACACCTCGACGCTTGTCGATGCTTGATTCAATGAATCTATGGATTGAGATTGCCAAGGATTCTCTACTGGATGTCATGCGACGTGTCGATCTGGTCATCATTAACGACGGCGAAGTTCGCATGCTGGCAGACGATGAAAATCTCGTCAGAGCGGCTCGAAAGGTTTTGAAAATGGTCGATGCTAAAACCTTGGTCGTTAAGCGTGGCGAACACGGCGTTATCGCTTTCCATGGCGAAGACATCATTTCCCTACCAGCATATCCAACAGAACTGGTCGTTGACCCAACTGGATGCGGAGATACATTCGCAGGTTCTATTGCTGCCCACCTCGCTTCTGGAGAAGGTGAACTTTCCCGTGACGAGTTGCGACAGGCTTTGGTTTCCGCTACTGTAAGTGCTAGCTTTACCCTCGAATCGTTTGGTACTGAAGCACTGCACTCGATGAGTCTAGAAGCGTTCAGCCAACGCCTTTCTGACTTTGAGAAGATGTTGAATTGATTCACAAATCCAAGCGGGGTAAGCCCGCTTTGCCAGCGTGTTCAGCGTGGTGAGTCTTGCTGTCCTTGAGTTCTTCAAAAGAAATGTCATCGAGTTCTGGCAAGGGTGCCGCCTCTTGTTTATCTTGCTCGTCTTGTTCCATAATGGAATGTACACGATGCATGTGGGCGAGCATTAACTCGATTTGATCTTCAGGTAAATTACCACCTCTGCTGATGGCGAGGTTCCGTATTGATTCAACCGATTCGGATTGCAAAGTTTCTGCGGAGCGCTGTCGAAGTTCTCGCGTTGATGAGGATTCATCTTGGGATGGTTGTTCGCTTCGAGAGTTAAACAGGCGGTTTGCCATTTCAGTAGCGTTTCCGAGCATTTGTGCAGCAGCAGGTCTTACCATGTCGGAAAATCGACTCACTGAGGATGTTCGTGAACGCGATTTAGGTCGCAATCGAGAGTCGGGGCGGTTCGCACTTTTCGGTACCAGTCGGCTACCTCGTGCCCTTGTAACACTCCGAGGTAATGTCGGAGTTTGTGGGTCGGCAGCAGTTTCTCTCCGAGCACTTTCAATCAAGGAGGTGGCTGGCTCAGGTTCGTGCTCCGGTAGCAATGAATCGGGTGAGCGGAATACCTCACTTGAATCGAATGCATGTGAGTTCGGCTCTTGTGCGGTAAGTCCGGGCACGTGGGCACCATTTGGGCCAACAAAACTCGGAATGAAGGTTTGTGGTATTTCGGTGGAATGAACATCATGCTGTTCTCGTGGAAGCTCAGCGCTGGTTGACTGCGCAATATGCTGGAAGGAGGACACGGGTCGCTGCGTGATGGGTGTTGGGAATTGCGCAGTCGGATGATTGGCGTAATGATGAGCAGGTTCTCTTGCGACTCGTGGAAGAGCACCTCTTCTGTCGTGGGCGTTGGCGACACCCCTTGAGAGTAAACCATGCTCGGTTCTTGAAACAGGTTCAAGATTGTCTTCACCGGTCATCCAACCGCTCGATAGAGCCTCTTGTTCTCCGAAGTCCAAATCGATTTCATCGTCAAAGAGGTCAAAGGAAACGACGGATTCAGGGAGTTCATCCTTCGGCAGTGCACCGGTTAGGAAGGTACCTATCGATGTTGATGCATGGAGTTGAACCGGTTGAACTGGCACTTCTTGGAGTTCACGTATTGTTGTACGTGGGAATTCGGTGTCGCGGTCAAGGATATCTAATCCAATCCGTGCGTCTTCAAGACTCATTCCACTTTCCAAGCGTTTGAGAAGTGTAGCCAACCGCATCAATGAGGCGTCGTTGCCTGTTATGGTGTGGCAGTCACCTGCTTCGGTGTCGAGTGTAAGTGTAGGTTTCCGCGTCCCCAACCAACCCAGTATAAACACGAATCCGCAGGCTGCGGTAATCATTTGCAGCGTGTCTGGGATCAAAATCCGTTGTGCGATGTAGACCAGGCCGGCACCAAGGAGGGCAAAGGAGAACGGTATGAGACGGGTATGATGATGGTGAACTCGAGAAATGTTGGACAATCGCAAGTCCAAACCGTGTCCTCTTCTTGTCTCTAAAGACAGCGTGCGCTCATCCACTGACGCTCGGACTTTCCCCGAGCCTGCCAAATGCAGTGCTTTGATGAGTTCAAAGTCTTCTGCATGAGCAGGACCTTCCTCCTGAACTTTAATGCGCATCCCAGCGCGCAAACCGCATGTGCTGGGTTATCAAACCACCGACCATTGGTCGTAATTTGGTGCCGATAATTCGACCGTCATTCATTCGCCGAGTGACTCACTTCAGCGAGAGTTCAGCATTCCCCATAATTCGAGGTTTTGAATCGAGTTGAGCAATGAGAGTTGCTTCTGGATTTTCTCTTCGAATGTAGAGTGGTGATTCCCAAGTAACATCCATTTCATCCCCGTTTACAGCGCTTATGCGGCCGACGACAAACTGTAAATCAACGCTTGCGTGAACGACATCACCTTCAGCGAGAACTCGCTTTTGGAATGGAGAGCGGCTGAGTCTCATAGTTGAACGCTCGTGAGCAACGACTGCCAGAGGGATACTGGTGTTGGTTTTCTTGTCTTCAACGGCAGGATGAACCAGCAGAGTTCCGCCACCTAGGTGATCTTCTTTGGCGCCTCGAAGGGCAAGTCCAACACGGTCACCTGCTGATGCAGACGGGACGTCATCGTCCATTACTTGCAGTGATTTGGCACTGCCTGTGCCGTTTGCAGGCAGCAAGACCACTTCATCGTGAACATTGACCGTTCCGGATTGAACGTATCCGATTGCAACCAATCCGATGCCTTTGACGTTGAAGTGTTGGTCAACAGGGATGACAAGAGGTGCTTCGGCATTTGCAGACAATTCATCGGCAATGTCGTCCATGAATTGGTACAGTGTATTTCGAAGCTCAATGCCGTCTGTGGAACCGAATGTCCACTCGCCTAAGCCTGCTTGTTTGAACAACATTTTCACTTGGTCTTCATCAACCCATCCGCCGTCCGGAGCGTTGATGATTCCAATTCCCTTGGTAATGTTGGCGCTTGCAAAAGCGACAAGTGCTTCACCAAGTGTTGCATCGATTCCCGAGATTTCGATGATTCCAACCCGTGCAGCGGAAAGAGCGTTGAGGAAAGGTCGCAAGCGTTCTGGGTATTTTGCAGGTCGAATCAACGATAGAATACGTGGGCCGTCGCTTCCGGATTCTTTGTGGACATAGGTGTGAACGTCCCTTTGGTCGGTTGGTTTGGCGACTTCTTTTGCCAATTCATCGGAACCAATCATTGCAATGTTGAGGACAGGCATGATTGTCCCACCGATGTGGGTCACATGAAGGTAGGGGTGGTTTCACTTCTTCCGATTGGCTAACATCTGTTCTCGAATGTTTTTGGCATGGTCCCAGTCTTCTTGCTCTTCGTCTTGTTCGACAACAAACTGAGGGATTGGAATTGGGCGCATCATTGAATCAATGGCAACAAAGAAGAAAAACCCTTCACATATTTTCTTTTTCTCCCAAGTTGCCTTATTTACCGCTACAGCCGTCACTTTGGTACAGGCGGTATGGCTGCTTGTAAAGACGACTTTTCCGGTAACTTCGAGCAAATCCCCTTGACGGGCAGGGGCAATAAACGTCAGTGCGTCAATCGAAATGGTGACAAACTCTCTGTGGGCAAATTTAGCGCAAGCGATTCCCCCCGCTTTGTCCATTAACGACAGTAATTTGCCACCGAACAGCGTATCGTATGCGTTGGTATCGCCGGGGAATACATGCTCGATCAGCGTAGCGGGTTCCTTTGAGTACGGTTCCATACCAACGCCAAGAAGTTCTCCCTCAAGAACTCATGCGGCGCTCAAATACGCCTGAGGTGGTTTCTTGACCTTGAGCGATTGCCACGGGACATGGTCGAGGAAAAAGTGTGCATCGCTTTGGTCTCGGGAGGCATCGATTCGCCGGTGGCCGTGGCTCGAATGCTGAGAGCAGGTTGGTACATCCATCCCGTCCATTGCACTCAAGAGCCTGTGACCGGGCCTGAAGCGGAACAGAAAACCATAGCATCGCTACGGTATTTTCTTCAAATGGATGGTCCACTCGGTGACGCTGCACGGCTCCAACTGTCCACGGCTTTGACGGTTGTTCCGGTCGCAGAGCAATTGGCTCTCTTCACCGAAAAATGGTGCCATACGGAATATTTTATTCACATGAAACGCCTGTACAGTTGTCTTGGGGATTTGGCTGGTAAAGAGGTTGGAGCAACGCATCTTTTGACCGGAGAAAACCTCGGTCAAGTTTCTTCCCAAACGCTCGGTAATTTAGGTGCCATTGAACGCGTCACAGCACTGCAAATGCTACGGCCTTTGTTGGGATTTGATAAAACCGCCATCATGCACATGTCACAAGGACTTGGGACATTTGACTTGAGTCTTGGTCCTGAAGTCTGTGATGCCTTGGGCCCATCCTTACCGACCACGATTGCGAATTTGGAATGGCTGGAAAAGAGTGAACTGCGACTCGGCGGTCTCGAAAACATTACCCAAGATGCGTGGAAGAATCGAAGAACTGTGGAACTTTGATTCGAAACGTTTGCTTTGACCCCTCCGTAGGAGGGGGTTAGTGGGCAACGCTCCGTTGCGATTATAGGTGAAGGAATCATCGGAAGAGAACAGGTGAGTCTTTGACGAACGATAATCAACAACTTAAAACAGCATTTTTCCTTGTTTTCATAATGCTTCTAGCGCCGTTTGCTGCTGCAGCAAACGTAACTACATTTGGAAACGGAAACTCAACTGAAGAAATCGAATTGAGGGACGGAAGCCCGTTTATCGAATCTGGAATGGTTCATCTTCCATCTTCTGAAACCGTGACCAGTGCATCTGTTGACCTTTCTACTTCGATGCTTGAACACAGCGCACATACACGCATCGACTTGGAAACCATGCCCCGTGTTTGGAATCCGATGTACAACAATCAACTCACACAGTTTTCCAGCGTCACCGACTTCGTCTTTGAAGATGGCTCAAATGCAGTTCCAGTGCAACTAAAGTCCGAAGGCTTCTTGACTGATTTTGAAGAAACCACTGCTGGTTTCACAGACCTACGGGGCATTTCAGGTGGGGCGTATGGATGGGATCATGGCTCTATTGAACCCACAACAATCGCTCCCAACATTGACATCCCCGACTGTGCGAGTGGAACTTACTGCTGGGGTACCGGTCTGTATGACGAAGATTACACCAACGAGAATGCTGGATTCAATGGGCGCGAATACATGATGGTTACCGATTCAATTTTTATTGATTCTTCCCTCAAGAGCTCATTGGCTTACTTCGATTCTTGGCATGACCTGGACATCGAAACGGGTAGCGGAGCGAACCCTCAAACCTATTTGCGTGACTGCGCTTACCTCGAAATTCGGTCCTCACAGAACGATGACCTCGATATTACTGACCAGAGCGGATTTGAATATCTGGAAATAAGTCTCAGCAATTCTTCATTCAATTGGGGCTCAGGATACTACACAGCGTCCTCTAATCAAAACACGGCCGGTCAGATTGATTCCCGATGCGGTGGTGTTAACGCCGGCGACGGAGCATTGGGAGGCACCTCTGTGAGCGCTACGAACCCCAACGGTTGGGGAAGCATAGCCGTAGATTTGGGACCTTATACCGGTCAATACGTTCAGATTCGTTTCGTAATGGAAGATAACAATGCTGCTGGTACAGACGGTGGAAAAGCCGGCTGGTATGTTGACAACTTCCGAGTTGGAGACCCTCTCCCAGCATCCGCTAACATGAGCATCAACGGATTTTTGCCATCAATCTCAGGCGGTCCAAACCAACCGAACGGTTACGGAATCCTCACCCTCGAGACTGAAACGACCAGCACTGCCACAATTACGGTCGATGTGTTTGATTCGTCTTCCGGTTCGATCGTTTATGACCGACACGGCGATGCAATGACCAATCTTCAAGGAGATATCATCGAATTGTGGGGCATTAATTCAACTCTAAACCCCTCTGTCGACTTTACGTTCACATTCAATTCAGGGCCAGATCGTCTTTCATCTCCGGTGTTCCATGGATTCAGTATTGGGACTCGAGTTGGTACGGGATTGAATGCCAGCCAATACGACGAGATACCCAATGTTTACCAAGGCGTATGGTCGACACAAGGAGACCTGGAACCGCTTTTCTACACGCCGATTCTTACCGATGAGACGTATACGCCGACGCTAGAACGAAGCAACTTCAATCAACCGATTACGCGCATTAAGCCGTACATACAAGCTGGCTGTACCGAAGCCCCACTCATTGACCTCTTTTCACACGGGGGTAGTTCGCTGGACCAAGTGACCAGCGGCGTCGAATACATACTGGATGAGCCGTGGTTTGGTTTTGATTCAGTAGTCGCATTCGAGGGTCCTTGTGATGTTAGCGGCATTTGGTTTGACCTTACGTTTGGCCACCATCCTGATGGAATTCAATTGGACATTGCCAACGATGGACATGTCGATTGGGGATTCGATGAAGAAGCGTTCGGAAGTTTCGGGCGTCAAACTCAATTCTTGAAAGCAAAGATTGACGGTGTTAATTACGGCAAACCATCCTCAGACCTCATCATTGACAGCGCAGGTGTTGCCGAAGGTGCAATGTTTATGCTTCCTAAGGGCGCTGAAGTTACTTCAGTCGATTTGGTCTTTGACCAGATGGGTATTTACTCGAATACCGATGAGAATGAAGGATTCGAATTGTCTGTTCTCTCAGGAACTCAAGAAGTTGCTTTGGGCAGTGTGGATAATACGACTCTCCTCACGCTTGCTAACGCACCTACTCTTGACTTTAAGTCAGCCTTGAACTCCTTACTCGGGAATGCTTTGGTTCCAATCAGCCATTACGATGCCTACGGAAACGAATGGCAAACTTTCCGTTTGAAAGCAGAATCACCAAACGCCTCAACAGCATCTCAAGTCACCGTTCGCGATCTCGACATAGTGTACAATTACACCGTCTCTCTCGGTACTGCAGATGGACTTGACCGGGAACTCAACAAAGGTGTAGCGCTATGGGAAGGTGGTGCTACAGCTGAAGTCCCTATGACCTTTACAAGTTCGACCGGCGGCGGGGCTGCGATGTCAAACCTCGTTGTTTCCACCTCAAGTGGATACGATAACTCGATCAGTTTGGTCGGAAACCCTGTGGGGTTGTATCCAAACGGAGCCATCTACGAAATTACGACCACTCACACGGTGAGCGCCCTTACAGGCTCCGCTCTCGTTGAAGCCCGTTTGACCTTTGAATCGGACACAGGTAATGTTGTTCTTGGATACAGCGATACTCTGCTGTTCTCCGAAGTATCTGATGTTGGTGATCTAATTGCTTTGGAATCTTCGACAGCAACAACCATCGCTGATGGAAAGGAAATCACATGGCGATTTGTTGTAAACTCAAACTGGGAAGATACCGACGAAGTTCGAATTTATTCCGGCTCTATCGCTTCAAACGGCGTAAATGGCCTTCCGGGTGCTGTTCTTTTGGCTCCAGTCGGTGGTAATGCTGTTGAAAACGACGCTGTAATTACTTCTTTTGAAGTCCTCAACAACATCGGCCTCGTTCAAGACCTCGATGACGGAACCTCTGGTCAAACGGTAACTCTCAACGGAGCCATTCGTCTCCAAGACTTGGCTATTGCACCTGACCCAAGCGGGTACTTCATGGTCCTTGAACAGAAATACATCAACAACACCAACGGTAACATCTCCATCGAATGGATTTCAGTTGCAAACCGCTCTGGCTTACCTGGTGGCGATTTCAATTGGAATGTTGACCTCGGAATGGCTGCAGGTCAAGACACTTACAGGTTCCGAATCGATGGCTATGAAGGTGGAGAAACGCTTTGCCCAGCAGCAGTATACCGACCTGACAGTGCCTGTGCAATCCCATTCAATCTCTCGATTGATACTCTTGACCCGAACCTGTTGGTTGTTGAAGTTTTGAACGGTCAAGTTGACCCGTTTTTGGACAGCAACTGGCGAGTTATGGTCGACGATACTTGGGTTGTCCCATCGGCAACACAACAGATTCGAATGAATGCCAGTGATTTACCGAATCCACCAGAAACACTCGACATCAAGATTTGGGTGGAGTACGATCACGATGCAAATTCCAATGGACTTGCAGATGCGACGGAATACATCACTGTTACAGCATACAGCGACGGCGAGGCGCCTTTTGCAAACTACACTGCAACCTACAATGACTACGCAAATGTTGGACAAGACCCAGTTGGTAAAGTCAGCATCTGGATTGAAGGATTCGATAAGGCAGGTAATCCAATTGACGGCGGCGCACCCGGCTTTGATAACGACCATTTCACCTATGTTTCGATGAGTTCGAAGTCCCCAGTGATACGCAACTTCTTCGTTGATGACTCACAAGACAACCGTTTCCTCAAATCGAACCAACAGCAATACAACGGAAAGTGGAACCATACCATGTACGCTGGTAACGTGTACCACCTCATCGTTGAAGCCAAGGACGACAACGGATGGCGAGACGTTGATTACTTCCGTATCGATATGGCTGACGACCGAGATGACATGACCGTGTACTACTATCCTCGTAACAACACGGCATGGACCAACAGTCCATACATCGAAATCATTGCTGAAGACGGCGATGTCGAAGGTCCACGGGTCTTACGCATGGATGGCGGTGTCTTGATTGACCCGTTCGAATCCGAGTTTTACCTTGACCTCCCAATTCGTATGACTTGGGGTCTGCCTGGTGCAACTACTTCACTCAACAACCCTGTCCTTTACATGCAGGATCTCGACAATCCTCGTTACAGAATGCTACCTGCCTCAGGACGTCACATCCAAGACTGGTATTACAGCGACGGTATCCAAATTGACTTCCGTGCAGATTCAGCTAATGACTTGATGATTTCACCAATTTTCAGTGATTTGATGACGCCAATCACGCAAGATGTTCGTAAGGGCTTTGTTTACCCAGGAGACATCATCTCTTTTGAAGGGCAATATGCATATCTTGACGGAATTCTCAACCAGGTGTACATCACTCCTGAGATTGAATTGACACTTGAACTGACTCGACAAGCAGCTGCAATGGATGGTTCAAAGGGTTACATCGCTTTCCCAGGCGAAGTCACTTACCATTCGTTTACAGGTGGGGTCTTTGACATCAATATCACGGCACCTCGTGTCACCAACGATTACACCTACACGTTCCGATTGTGTCCTTACGATGCAAGCGGCGGCGACGGTGGAGCAGACGGCGAGTGTGGCGGCGGAATCGAAGGTTTGCCACTGGGCGCAGTAGATACATCCTCCGCAATTTGTGTTTCAGAAGCATACGGGTGCCAGACTTTCAATTTGAGAGTCGATGCATCCGCTCCTCTGGTTGTCGCGAACACATGGACTTTGAAAGACGGAAACAAAGAGCCGTTGGCGAATGTTCTGCCAACCTCGACGTTCCATTGCGTCGATGTAGAAGTCGTTATCCAAGAGCAGGAAGCACTGTTCCAAGGAGATGTATCGGTCGCTTGGAGTTTCTTCTCTGACCCAACAAACAACATCACATGGCCCGTTTACCGAGCAACCTTTGGTGACATGCCTTTGACGCAAGAATTGACGCTCAACCCGAGTGGTGGTTCGTACTTTGCTTCTGCAGAATGCGTTGATCTTTGGCCAATTACCGAGGGACAGACTGACCCTGACGAATCTCAAATCGATAGTGTTGAAGTCGTTTTCTGGATAGATGCAACCGATTCAGCCGGAACCCAGGCTATGCTTGGCGGTGGGCTGACGGATGAAGGCGGAATTGGTCCAATTTTCTCAAGCGACCCAACACACAAATCCAGTTACGAGCTGATTTTCGAGGAAGCTTCGTTTGATGTTAAGAACGTTCGAATTAGTCCAGCAAAACCTGAAGTTGGTGAAGACATTGAACTTGAAATTGAAGTTCTTAACACTGGAACGCTTGAAGGTTCGACCGTACTGAACATACGTTCAGTCATCAACGGCGGAGTCCCAGTGCTTGAAGCAAGCATCGACACCGGTGACATCTCAGTCGGAACATCCCAATGGGTGAAGGTTGATTTGCAACAATTCACTTCGGCAACGACAGGAATGTACTATCTTATCTCGGACAACACCACTGGTGAATTGCTGTACAACGGCTCGTCTCAAGGCGAATCGTTCAACGTTAAGGTTCAAAGTGAGTCGGGCGGATCAGGTGGATTTATGCTGATACTGGCTATAATGGGTATCGCAGTGGCGGTGCTTGGTACACTGGTCGTGGTCTTGATTCGCCGTGGAGGCGATGAAGAAATGTTCGATGATTACGAGGATGTCGGCGAGAAGACCTACGTCGAGTTACCCGGTCAATCGAAGCCAGTATCTGGCCCACCTGCACCTGCAGCCAACGTCTCGCCGGAGATGGCACAAGCAATGGAGCGATTCCCTCAATGGACTCAAGACGAAATCCAAGGTTACTTCGACCAAGGATGGAGTATTGATGCTCTGCAAGACTGGGTTAACAGTCAGTGAGCGTGAACAGCGTGCCCGATCGACTTGAATGGGGCGACCAACTTTGGGAAGACCCGGATGGGGGTAAGATTCTCATCCATTCAGTTCTTCCAACGGTGGTTTACCCACGTTCGATGAGAACCCGTGAGTCGTGGCATGCTTTGGCTTTGCTCGAATCTCCAGATGTTGTTGACTTGTGGGTTCAGGAAGAAAAAGACGAAGCAGAATCACCAGGAGTGAACTTGGCGCATGGTTTGATTTCAGGAGGTTCTTTCGGGATCTTCTTGGATGAAATATCAATGGTTGAAGATGTGACCAGTGGTCGCTTCCCTGATCCTGAACCTCGGCGACTTCATCGAAATGCAGTCCGTCATGAACGTCCCGTGTTCTTTATTGAACCAACTGCAGATGATGAAGAGTGGAACAAACACCTCACTCGAGAGGCCAAAGCAGCATCGCATTGGCGTAAGTTGCTTGGAATGATTTCGATTGGTGGGAAATGGCGAAAGCGGGTGAAGAAGAATATATTCGATGCTCAAAAACCTCCGAAAGGCGTTTCTCCAAATTTTGGTTCAGCTGCCGTTCTTTCAGCAACGTGGTGGGACTTGAGCGAATGGATTGTCTCGCCAGAAGTCGCTTTGGCTCGAGATCGGCGATATGCAGCTCGCCTACGCGGTGCGTTGGCATCTCTTCGTGCTGTTCACGGCGATGATGCAACTCTCCTCTTAGTGACGTATTTGCCTCATCGCAATACTCTCTTGGAGGCACTTGAATCTCTTCCAGACCAAGAGGAGATTAGTTTAATCACGACATCATCCGGTCAAACAGAGGAGGAATGAGTATGACCGGTGCAGCCATTGAAGTTCGTATTGAAAATCAACTTGTCCGGTTTGTTCCACCCACCCCTATCGATCAGCAAGATGTAGTCTCACAACTCGGCGGTCAAGAGAACGGTGGAGTGGTCATCAAAGTCCTCGACCGTCCTCGAGCGACTCTTATCATCGACGGAGAAGGTCGAATCACCGTTCACGGAACACAACGCGTCGATGCAGCAAGAGCTGCAGCAAAGGAACTCATGCTTCGTTTGGGACTGAGCGATGTTGGATTGGAAACAGAACTTGGCCCTGTCATTGCATCCTTTGATTTTGGAATGCCGATGAACATCACCGAAATCGTTGGAGATATCGGTGCAGGTACGGCAACTTACGATGAACGTCTCGGTTGCTGCCTATTGGAGGATTCTCGGCATAACCTCACGCTCAAAGTTTGGCCAAACGGTCGCTGCGTCGTTACCAATGCTCGGCACAGTAACATGGTCGCTATGGCTGCGGTGTATTGGAGAGACAAGTTTTCTGAAAAAAACTACTTCATTGAGCGAGTTTAATCAACGAAACGCTCTCTGTTCTCCCATGCGTTAAAATCGCATGATGAGGAGGCACAAACATGCAGGCTTCGAGACGATGGGATGGTCCTGTTCTGGATAATCACTTTCATTTGAATCGAAATGGGCGTTACTTGGACGCTGCTCATGATTTCAAAAAGGCCGGTGGTACGGACATTGTTTTGGTTCATTGTCCCGATTTTTCAGCACCACCTACCGAAAAAGCTGGACACACTGAGACGTATGCTGACACAGTGAAAATGGCAGAAGAGGTTCGTAAAAAGGTCGGTCTTGGCGTTCGCGTCGTACTCGGCCCACACCCTGCTGCCTTTGCTCATCAGTTTGCAGCGTGGATGAATGAATCGGGAGAAAAAGGTGCTGAGAGGGCCATGGAAAATTATCGCAACAGCATTGATGCTGCACTGGAGTTTGTCCACGAAGGTAAGGCGCAGGCTATTGGTGAAGTTGGAAGGCCTCATTGGCCGGTGGATGACACCATCTGGGATTTGTCCAATACCTTACTTTTGGAAACCATGCAACTGGCAAAGAAAGAAGGGGTTGCTCTGCAACTTCACGTCGAGGGTGAACTCGAATCAACTTACCGAGACCTTTCGGCAATGGCTGAAAAAGCAGGACTTTCTCCTCGGCGATTAGTTCGGCATTACGCGCCCGCAACAATTTCTAAGGAAATCACGCAAGGACTCACTCCAAGTGTTTTGATTGGAAAAGGTGCGATCTCTGAATTAATGGAATCGGTTGAATCATGTTCACACGGTTTCTTTCTTGAAACCGATTACATGGATGATGTTCGCCGCCCAGGCGCCGTTTTAGGTCCTAAAACTGTGCCAAAACGAACGAATCAACTTTTAGAGGCAGGATTAGATGAAGAATACCTTTGGAAGGCCCATCGTGACCTTGGTGACGAACTTTACGGACCGAGCATAAGATGACTCGAGAAGGGCTTTTGTTCGACAAAAAGCCATCACATTCATGTGTGAAAGCATACACCGAGGGTTGGTGGCAACCATGCGAAAGGGTCTGATTCTTTGTATCGTGTTCGGTCTTTTCTTGGCTCCTTGCCTCGTTCCTTCTGCTTCGGCTCAAGGCTCTCCAATACCTGCCGTTGAATTGGATTGCGGCCCCTCAAACCCTGTTCTTGATGTCCGTCCTACTTCGGACGCTGAAGTCATACT
>JABGTJ010000091.1 GCA_018691345.1 Methanobacteriota archaeon | reverse complement strand
CAAGCTTGCGTCCGTCCAGTCGTAGACCGTCGTCGCGTAATAATTGTACATCACCGTATCCGCCCATTAAGCATCACCATTTTTTGGAGCATTTTTTTCAAGAGCAGTTAAATCTGCTTCGAATGTGTCTTTGTGTCCTGACTTGAGAATCAAGTCGAACGCTTGGCGAGCCCAAGCAGTTCCTTCTGAGTTGCCATCAACCCAAACTTTGCCGTTTTCTCCGACAATGATTCGGCAATCGCAAGCGTCACGAAGACGCTGAAGAGTTGCGTTACCTTCACCGCGTAGGCGGTCAAGGTGGTTAATTGGTACAGAATGTAGAGAGCCTTGAGTGAGGCGACGAAGGCCGACGCCCTTCATTGTGAGGACAACATTGTGGCATTCATCAACTTCTTGCACACGAGCGAGAACGACATCGCCGATTCCCATGTGTTGGCGTGCTGCGCCAAATTCTACTTTCCATGGAGCAAGAGACATTGGCAATAGGCCCTGGAATGGACCGTTGACGTTCATAAACCAAAGATTGTTTCTGACTTCTGCAACTGTTGCGACAATAAGATCGCCTGAGCGAGGCATGTAAGCGCTGTTAATCGGGTCAACAGACACCGTATTGTTGAGTTGCTTTACCCACCCGAGACGGGTAGCAATGATTGTTTCGTTTTGTGCGATTGCACCACTTCCTACGCGAATCCCGGCAGATGGCCCAATAGCCATACCCGGGGTCACGAGGCGCAGCTCGGCGCCGTTTTGACCGTTGGACATTTCTTTCTCTCCATTCGTGGCGAATCGCCATCCCATGATAAAACCGACCCATAGAGATTCTTTCGAACCTCAATAAAAAAGCTTCAGAGTTCTTTCATTTCGGTGTCGGAAGACTGGCTCATCAATTTACCATAAATGACATCTTTCATACCGGCAGGAATCTCAATAATTCCAGCCCAAGAACCGTTTTCGAGCCATTGTTCCTTCTCGAGGTACGGACGTAGAATTCGAGAAGAGCCCCCATAAGCAGAGCCAGGGACTCGTACGGCAAGCCGTATTGACTCAAAGGACAATGGAATCATAGGCTTAAGCAATTCAATAGCATCTTTCACTTGGTCGTCAAGTCTCTTGAATGGGTCTACCGAGTAACGAGACTCGGTAAGTGCCAACTCGATACGAGTTTTGGGATGAGGACTTTTGGTCTTTGGATCGACGGCTTGCGTATGGATTTCATGAACAATCTGCTGGCGCATTTGCTCAACACGGGCTTTACGTTGAGCGGTTGTGAGTTGAATACTCCCTTTGGCAAGAATCGTTTTGGTGATTTCGAAGATGTCCTGCGTACCAAAGGTATTGGTAATGGCATCTTCAGTAGGTCGCTCGCCACCTCTGATATCATGGAACACCTCGTCCATTGCTAGAAACGCATTGAGGTCAACTGAAGCAGGTTCTGACTTGAACTCGTCAACCAAGTTCGGATCGACCAGTAACTCGTATCGCTTTCCACCTTTTTCCATGCGTGCGAGCACGGCATCATCAAGACTTACCATAATGTTCCCTCATCCACTGAGATGAGGGGCAGCATTTGAACGTGGTCATCTAAACTCAGTCTTCAAGTGGTTTCAAGCGGTCAATTTGCTTGTTCACTTCTGACCGGTCAAGAACACGGTAACCATCACCATCAACGACGGTGACTTCAACCGCTTCTCTGTTCAGTTCGGTATCGTTGGCGCTGCGAAGAGCTTCAAGTCCGAGTTTCATTGCTGCGTTGAGTGTAAGACCTTCTTTCCAGTTGGACTCGAAATATTCGATGACTGTGTTTCTTCCGCTACCGATTGCACCTGCATGGTAGGACTGGTATGCACCGCTTGGGTCGGTTTCGTAGAGGTGAATGCCGTTCGGGTCAACTCCACCAATGAGCAATGCAGTTCCAAACGGGCGAGAACCTCCGTATTGAGTGAAAGATTGCTTAAAGTCACAGAGTTTCTTGACCAGAACATCGACTGGAACACTTGCAGCGTATGTGATTCTGTTGACTTGAGCATCGACTCGAGCACGTGCCACGAGTTGGCGAGCATCCGCAACCAAACCTGAGGTAGCGATACCGATGTGTTCATCAATCTTGAACATCTTTTCAATGGATTCAGGAATAATAAGTCGGCTAACGATACGCTTGTCGCAAACCAAAACCACACCGTCACGGAACTTGAGTCCGGCAGTTGTGGTTCCACGCTTGACGGATTCACGAGCGTATTCAACTTGGAACAATCGTCCGTCTGGGCTAAAAGTAGTAATTCCGTGGTCATATCCTCTTCCGCTTGGTTGCATTTCGTTCACTCTCATTGTGTCCTTAAATCGACGCTTTATGAGGATGCGGGTTCACTGGCATGAACACGAACTCAACGGCCGAGATACAATCTACTGCACGCCACCCCATTTGAACCCTTACACCTCATCGTTTCACCCCTAACCTCATCAAACAGACTGCTGTAGGCCCGTTATGCGTGTTGCT
>JABGTJ010000002.1 GCA_018691345.1 Methanobacteriota archaeon | reverse complement strand
GCTGTGTTTATATTCGCGAGGTTGTGCGGAGGAACGCCCTTAACATGAGGACAGAGTGATTCCAGTGACTGTACACGTGCAATTTGAAACCCCTGAAGAAGTATCGAACCAAATCTACGACATGCTACAAGCCAATTCCAATGGCCGTATCAAGAAAGGTAGCAATGAAGTGACCAAGACTGCAGAACGCGGTACTGCCCAATTCATCATCCTCGCAGAAGACGTCAACCCACCTGAACTTCTTGCTCACGTCCCATTGATTTGTGCAGAAAAAGGAATCCCATTCGGATACGTTCCTTCTCAAGAACACCTCGCACAAGCTGCTGGTCTTCCAGCAGGTGTTAAAGCAGCCTCCATTGCTGTGATGGAAATCACAAAAGGGGCTCAAGAAGATTTTAGCAAAGTTGTTGAAGCCATTAACGGGCTCAAGGCTTGAAACCAATATTGGAGATGACAAAGATGAGCGAAGAACTCGGTGGATGGCCTGCTGAAGTCGTTGAAATTGTCGGTCGAACCGGTATGACAGGCGAAGCAACTCAAGTGAAAGTTCGTGTTAACGACGCACCAAACCCTCGTGACGTTGGACGAATCATTTCTCGAAACGTCTTGGGACCAATTCGTGTTGGCGATATTTTGATGCTCAAGGATACTGGCCGAGAAGCCCGTAAATTGAACGCACGGTGATGAACAATGCCTGAACGACGTATTTGCAATTTTTCTGGAGAAGAGATCGAACCTGGTACGGGCATGATGTTCGTCCGACGAGACGGTAGCGTCTTGTGGTTCAAGAGTTCAAAAGCACGCAAGAACATGGTGAAACTCAAGCGAAACTCTCGCCGAGTCAAGTGGACTCGTCACTATGTAAAGGGCGGCTTTTGAAGCACTCTTCGGCGCAATGCCTTCTTTTCTTGCTCATTGAGAGTGCTACCGCTGTATCTTTTTGGCCGTATGGCTCATAAAGGGGTGTCAAGTCGGCTGAATTGGTGAACAACATGGAAACTACCTACATAATGGTCAAGCCTGACGGTGTACAACGCGGATTAATCGGAGAAATCATTGGACGGTTTGAGCAAAAAGGTCTCAAACTCGTCGGTCTGAAATCGGTTGTCCCAAGCAGAGAAACCGCTGAAACTCATTACGCCGTTCACGCTGAACGCCCATTCTACACTGGACTGATTAATTTCGTAACCTCTGGACCCGTTGTCTGCATGGCATGGTCCGGTAAAGACGCCATCGCAGTTGCTCGCACCCTCATCGGCGCAACCAACGGCCGAGAAGCAGCACCTGGAACCATCCGTGGTGACTTCGGCATGGATATGGGATACAACATGATTCACGGCTCAGATGCGGCAGATACTGCTGAGTTCGAACTCGGACTTTGGTTCCCTGAGGGGCTCATGGATTGGGAACAAACCATTACCTCTTGGGTTTATGAATAGTCGAATCATACAGTAGTTGATTCACATGTCCAATGATGTTGCAGAAGAAGTTGGTGAGATACTTCGCCAACCAATCGTTGCAGTAACGGGACACGTCGACCACGGTAAGACAAGTCTACTCGACTTGCTTCGCTCGATTGGAGACAAGAATCAAACCAATGTAATGAACAGAGAAGCCGGAGGAATAACCCAAGAACTTGGCGTGACCAATGTTCCTGCAGTTTTACTGAATAACGCTATTCAGACAATGCCGTTCAAAGATAAGCCCGTATTTGAAAGCCCGGGAATCATTTTCATTGATACACCTGGGCACGAATCGTTTGGCTCAATACGCAAAAGGAGCGGAAACGTTGCTGATATTGCTGTTCTTATTGTCGACTTGGTTGAGGGTTTCAAACCTCAAACAATTCAGAGCATCAAAATTCTCGAAAAGAACGACATTCCGTTTGTTGTTGTTGGAAACAAAGTTGACCGAGTCCATCAATGGGAGTCGAAACGAGGACGCTCCTCTTGGCAGTCGTGGAAGGAGCAATCCAAGGATGTTCAAAAATCCGCAGATGAGTTCTACTACAAACTTCTCGGACAAGTAGCTACGAATTCAAAATTTAACCTCACCAAGTACTGGGAAGGAATCAAAGATTTCGATATTGAAAACGACCGCCTCTTTGTTCCGATGAGTGCCAAGGAGGGCGAAGGTTTGCAAGACCTTTTGTTTGTGATTCTTGCAATGGCAGAGAAATTTGCCCGCCAAGATTTAGTTGTCGATCCAAAGGAAATGGCTGAAGGCTATGTTTTGGAATCTCGCGAGGAGACTGGGCTTGGAAAAACAATCGATATTATCCTCACAAAGGGCACCATTGGGGTGGGTGATGACGTTGCTTACAACACCAATGAAGGTCCTGTAGGAAACATTGGTGGAGAAGATGCAGT
>JABGTJ010000003.1 GCA_018691345.1 Methanobacteriota archaeon | reverse complement strand
GCTGCAGAAAGTGCAGTTACAAGGGACTACGCCCTAAGAACATCGAGCGCAAGGGCGCATGATGAACTTCATTTGAGATCTTTCTCAATCCAACCCAAGCAATGGCATCAGTATGGCCATTGGATCTCCAAGCAAGAACACCGGGAAAATCGCTGGGAAAAGGAACACGAGCAGTGGGAGTTTTTGACTTACCCACACGTGTTCGACACCTGCTTCTTCCAATTCGAATAATGCAGCATCGACTTCTTCGGGTGAGGGGGACTTACGAGGTGCCCGTTTTCGGTGGTACACGTCGACCGAACCATTTGGCTTTTCAACAAGCGTTGTGAGCAACCAAACATGCCGGTGAGGAACTTCGATGCGTGGTATCTGAATGGCGTGCCAGGCCAAAAACAAATCTCCGAAACTCCGCACATGGCCCCGTATCAAATTAAGCGTAAGGAGAATGAACGGGATGGCAAGGAAAGATAGCCCACCCCACATGAGAAGAGCAAAGGCAGGCGGCAATGTAAACAGAGCATCACCGGTTGCAGATGAGAACGTCAACGGCATGGTCGACCAACTGGGAATCAATATCGCCACCCACATCAGTGCCTTAGCGTCTGCACCGCCATGGAGCATTCGGACTCGCCAAGCTAAATCAATCAGCAAAATGAGCGGAAGGACTGCTAAAGTTGACCACCATAGGGCACCAAGGCCTCCCTCATTACCAATAAGAACATCAACAGGATGAACGGATTGGTAGGTTACTGCACCAAAAATCAATCCAACAGCACTAACAATGTACCAAAGTGCTACGATTTGATCAATACGTGAGCCTGCCCGGATGTCGGACAGTGTTGGTCTGCCAATAACTGCACCACTGGCATAAGCAACCGAAGCAGATGCAGTCAGATAAATGGTCCAATCCGCTCCCTGTGTCATCAAATCGAGAGCCCAGAGAAACAAAGCAGGCTTAATCCATACGAGCCAGTGTTCGTTTTTGACTCGCCGTTCTTTGTGGTCCATCCATGCGGCCCAACCCATGCCCAACAGGAGAGTAAAGATTCGAGCCCAACCCAAAATATCAGTTTCGGAGAGGCCCATGACCTTCGGATGGCGGCAATGGACTTAAAGACGGCCTCCACACACGACACATTACGAACAGTGGTGCATGAGAATGGATATTGAAAGTAGACTCCAACAAGTAGCCACGGTCATCAACCAAATTGACGACCCTAAAGTTCCTCGAAATGTTCGCCGCCAAGCGAAAGAAGCATGCGAACAATGGCTGTTGAATAAAGCAAAGAAATTGGATGTTCGAATTGCAATGGCTCAATCCAAGTTAGAAGAATTGTACGAAGACCCGAATATTCCTCCTGAATTTGGCACGCTCATCTTGATGATTAACACCGAGCTTGAGAAGATTCTCACTGAAGTCCTGTGATTACTCTTCTTCCATCACACCGATGAACTTTGATAAAATTGGGCGTAGTTCCTTGTCCATTTTACCCTCAGTCAACATTGATACGACTTCAGTCATGAGTGGGTGGTCCCCAACAGCGTCGGCTGCCAATGAAATAATGTCGATTTGGTCATCAGAAAGTTTGTTTCTTTTCAAAGCCCGTTGAGCAGCAATACGTCCTGCTATGAGTTTCACTTTGTAATTTGAGTAACCTAGAAGAACCTGCAGTTGGTTAAGCGATTGGCTTTCAAAATTGGAGATCTTTCCGTCACGCATGGCATCGTCCCACGCTTCATCGAGAGAAGGCGCACGCTCAGACATCAAAATTGCAAACGGTTGCGTTGCTTCGATGTTCTCAAGAACAATCTTGATGATGACGGCAAATGGAACGGCGAGAACCATTCCAAGAATCCCCCATCCTGCGAATGAAATCGAAGTGACGAGCAACAATAGGACTGGCGAAAGGTCGAGTGCTCGACCCGCCCATTTTGTTTCGATGATTTGGCCCCAAACTTGCTGGTTTGCAAGAAGCAAGAGTATCAAAAGAATGAGCGAGTTGGGTTCCAACAAAATTACACCCAAGATGATTGGGGGCATCGTAGCGATAAGTGAACCAATGTAAGGCACATAATTCAACAAGAAGGTGATGAGAGCCCAAGTGAACCACAAATCAATATCGAACAAGAGCATCACAACTCCAGCACAAAGTGCAGTACCCGCTCCAACTCCCGTCTTCACTACAATGTAGGTGTTTACACTGGCTTCAATCTTTGAGCGAACGATTTGAACTTTTTTACTACCTCCGTCCGGCCATGCACGTTCAATCCTACCAGGAAGAAGACTGGCTTCAAAGATGATGAATATGAGGAAAAACATCACGGTCACACTGGTCGCAATCAAGCCTCCGACATTGGAGACCATACCCATAGCGGCGTCCGAAATCTCCTGGTCATCTTCAAGTAACCCCATTGATGATAAATCCTCGACGAGCGTTGAATTGGATGAATTCGAATCAGAACTGAGTGCAGAGCCAATGAGTGGAGATTGCTTCAAATCACTCCATCTTTCCTCTAATTGAAGGTTGTACAGCTCCATCTTGTCTTCGTCTTGAATCAAGTCATTTGCCTGATGATACGCAACAAACGAGGCCGCAGAAACAACCAGTAACGTTAGCAATACCATCGTCAGGTACGAGAGAATTACTGGAAAGCCGTTACTTGAAAGATAATCTGAGCCGGGCTTGAGTACAAAATATATGGCCAGGGCAATGAAGAACGGTTGAAGGACACCTTTCAACACAATAAGCCAAATCACCAGCAGAGTGATGAGTAAAGAGATGTGCGCAAATGTCGATACTCGCCGATTAAATCGACCGGAATCCCATGCAGGTCCTGCCACTTCCATATTTTGATAGAAACAACTTCAACACTTGAGTGTTTAGGATTCTTCGCTGGTATCGGGCAGTGGTTGAAGGTCTTCCTCGAGGTGAGGCAGTTTCACCGAGAGTACGGCGGCTAAGAGCATCACTAAACCACATATGTGGAATGAAGTATGGTAGTCAAGTGGCCATTCACGGCTGACGGTAAGTGTCCACACCAAACCTCCAGTCAAGGGTCCAAGAATTCGAGCAAAAGCGCCGAGTGATTCCTGTGCACCCATCACCACACCTAATTCATAGCCGTTGGATTTAGCAACTCGGGTCAAGAAAGAGGAAGATGATGGCTGGAAGATTCCATTACCCAAGGCGATGATGACTGATACAATCAAAATGTGAAACCAACTGCTCGATGCCTCAGTGTAAGGAATCAGAACCAAGCCGATGCCTGTGAGTACACTTGCCACCGGTATGAGTGTTCGTGAGCCAAACTTTCGAGTCAATGGTCCAATGAAAAGGCCCTGAGTAACAATCCCGGTGATTCCAATCATGGCAAATACGCGCCCATTATCGGCTTCTGAAAAGGCTAAACCTCCATTCTCAGGACTCATTTCTGTGTAGAGAATGAACACAGCGTGCATAATTGTAAATCCAAAGGTAAACAGCATAGAGACCCATATCACGAGGGAAACATTTGGAGCCTTAAGCATAGAAACGGAGTTCTTCATGATGTGAACCATGTTGGTCATCCAAGGAACTCTTTCCTTCTGTGTTCGTGATTCAACTGGTAATGATTCAGGCAAAGAGCGAATAGCGATGAGGAGTGAAAAGACAGACAACACACTTGCGACCAAACATGGGAGTAAGTATGGATGTGTATCAAAAATGGTACTTTCAAACCAGGACCAGCGTGAAGCGGGATCAGAAAGTTCACCGCCTATGAACGGTCCAAAAGTGAATCCAAGACCAAACGCTGCCCCAATGATACCCATTCGAGTTGCAAGTTGTTGTGGAGTACTGACATCGCCAATGTAGGCGCGTGCAACTGCGATGTTTCCATTGAAAACACCTGCAAGAAAACGTGCCACGAAAGCGAGAATAAGCGTGTTTGCTAATCCGAACAGGGTGAAAAAGACTGTGTTACCGACAAGTCCAACCATAAGGACTGGCCGTCGACCAATCCGGTCAGATACAGAGCCCCAAAACGGTGAAAACAAAAATTGTGCTGCTGAATACGAAGTCATGAGCAGGCCAACCCAAAGACCAATGTTAGCGGTTTGACCTTCAGGTGTCAAATCTTCAACCAAATAAGTGAGAAATGGTATGACGATTCCAAAACCAATCATGTCAATCATTGTGACGAGAAAAAGGACGAAAAGTGCCCCTTTACTGGCATCTTGGACGGTTAGACCGCCAACTGCTGACTCAGACATGACTTCGCCAAGTCTTGACCTTTTAGTAACCCTCCCTAACGGGTAGATGACTTTCCAATTTACAGGGAGCCTCAAATCGAAGTCAAGGTACTTGCAGCAGGCGTCAGACGGTCGATAACTGACCCAAGACGTTCGACTAAACTTTCCTTTTGTTCGTGCATGATCAATGCGTATTCCATGACTTCATCGAGTGTGTCAACGGGAACAACTTCAACCATCTTTTCGAATTTTTCATCCAGCAGAACATCTTGCATGTTCGCCCGTGGAATAACAATTGTTTTGATTCCAGAACGGGCTGCTGCCTCGATTTTAGCGGTGACTCCACCGATTGGCAGAACTTCGCCACGGACGGAAAGTGAACCGGTCATCGCCAAATCTTGTCGAATTGGTATGTTTTCCAGGGCAGATATGATTGCAGTTGCAATGGTGATCGAAGCGGAATCTCCGTCAACACCGTGTGTGTCAACGAATTGTATGTGGATGTCATAATCAGAGATGTCTTTACCAGTCAACTTCTTGATCACTGCGCTCACGTTGGTAACGCTCTCTTTGGCAAGGTCAGAGAGTCCACCTGTCGCATGTATTTTCCCACCGCCACCAAGCGATGGAGTAACCAATGCTTCGACTGGCAGCATGATACCACTGAAATCGGAAAGGCCTGAATTAGCTCCAAGCACGGCAAGACCGTTCACACGACCAATACGCTCACCGGAATTAACAATCATTGCATAATCGAGGCGGCGTTCAATCATTCGGTCAGCGACTTGTTGTTCAAGTGGCTTTGCGATGTTTCGAGCCCCTAAAACGTGGGCTGCTGTTGTCAGAGGAGCACCCTCTTCCATGGCAAGGTCACCAGCGATTCGAACAAGTCCACCCAATTCACGAAGTCGCAAAGAGAGTTTACCTCTGCGGCCAGCGCGGCGTTGAGCCTCTCGGAGGATGATTGCAACTGCTGACTTCTCAAAGTGAGGAATCTCACGGGAGGTACCCATGTCTCGAATAACCTCTTGAGCAATAAAACGGATGAGCCTACGACGGTTTCGTGCTGTGTCCGGCATTTCGGAATTAACATACACTTCGTAACCATACCCACGGATACGGCTTCGTAGAGCGGGGTGCATACCTTGAATTGCATCAAGATTACCTGCAGCAATGAGAATGAAGTCACAGGGAACAGGTTCAGTCTTTGTCAATGCACCAGATGAACGCTCCGAGCGACCCGAAATTGGGAACGCACGCTCTTGCATTGCGGTGAGAAGTGCCTGTTGCTCTTCGAGGCGAAGTAGATTCACTTCATCGATGTAGAGGACTCCTTTGTGAGCCCGGTGAATTGCACCAGGTTCAACTCTGTCGTGGGCAGGTGTTTCCATTCCACCGGATTGGAAAGGGTCGTGTCGAACGTCTCCAAGCAGTGAGCCGGAAAGTGTAGCAGTCGCATCTACGAACGGTGGCATAGCCTTGCTGTCGTGCTTGACCAAGACCTTCGGAATTCGGCTGTCGTCACCTGAACCGAGTCGCCCACGGATGAACATGTAACCAAACATTAACAAAAACCCGCCAAACAACAATGTGAGAATATCTCCGTTTTGAATCGTAGCAATGACAAGTAGGAATCCGACAGCGGCAAAAGCGATGAGTAGCATCTTTTGAGAGCGTTCACGCTGTGTGCGAGTGGATTCTTTTTGCAACTTGACAATCCGGTCTCCACGACCGGCAGGAACTGAGCGAACTCTTGGTTCGTTTTCATCGTCCTCGTTGGGATAGACCAAGACATCTTCAAGGGCATCTTTGGGAAGCAGATCGGTCATTGAGCGAGCCAACATGGACTTTCCAGTCCCAGGGTCTCCAATCATCAGCATGTGGCGGCGTTGCTCTGCAGCCTTCTTGATCACCACTGAACCGGCTTCTTGTCCAATAACTTGGTCGACAAGTCGGTCAGGAATAGGAACATCCTCGGTCGATGAGAATTCTACAGATGAAATCCATTCATCAATGCTGGATCCAAGGACCTCATCCGAATCGGGCCCAGGCTCAGGTGCCCACACAGTGACCTCTTCGATACCTGCATTTTCATCAACCATATCGATTGATTCCTCAACGTCCGAAGACCAAATTGAAGTCGTGTCCTTGTCGGTCATAATGTACCCTCCGCGTCGCTCCCCTTTATGGGTTTACAATCAACCATGTATGAACTTGTGTTAAGTTCATAGCGTACCGTCAAGGTATTGCTGGCCGTAGTAAGCCCATTGTTCCGGACTCCAACCTGCCGGCAAGCCACCTGGCGGCAATGGTGGGCCAGGTATAGCGAGTGGAGCTGGAGCAACTGCGACAGGTTGCTGGAAGATTGCTTGGGCACCACCGTACATGGAATTAGCGACTGTATCGTGAGCAGGCACCATGTTAGGATTCCAAGCCGTGTCGTTCCAAGCGTCTTTCGGCATGACATCTCTACCTCTGCGGGTGAACATCAATCCGATAAGCAAACCTGCAAGGATAATTCCACCGATGAGTGCAATCATCTCGAGATTTAATTCACCACCCTCCGAGTCGAGGGACGTACCTGAAACAGTTTCCTCAGCGCAAGAGGCACGAGGATCTTGGCAAGCAAGTTCGAGTTCCGTATCAAGTTCTGAGAGTTTCAGATCCAATGCTGAGGAGTCTTCTCCGTCAGCAAGTGCATCAATTTGAGCAATGATATCTTGCTTGTCTACGATAAGGTCTTCAAGGTAGCCAGAGAACATTTCCTCGTCCATCTCTTCGATGGTAGGCATAGATTCCGTAATGTCCCAAACAAGGTCCGACATCATCTTGTAATCATCACCATTATTGTCAACAGCGGTAATCGAGAGTTGGTAATAATCCTTGTACTGTGAACCGTCTTCTCGTGCAAGTTCTCCTAGAATCAAGATCGAAGGAACAATGAGTTCATTGCTCCAACCAACGTTCGATTTGGAAGTGTCCAAATTGTATTGCATCAAACCATCGCAAGTCCCAGTTAGTTTGTTACAGATGTTCCAATTCACCGAGATGAAAGTAAATGTTGGTGCGTTGTCGGTAAGAAGCATAATTGCAGTAGGTGTTTGACCAATGTATGTGTCTTCGAGAGCTATGACCATGTAGCCTGTGTCTGAATCCTCTTTGGAGGCCAGGAATGGATATGCGTCAAAGACGTCTACATTGAGCGTATACGATTGAGAGTCGAATTTATCTTGGAGCAAAATGGTAACGGTTTGCATTCCAGTTTGTTCAAACTCTAAAGTTAGGCTACCATCGATGAAACTGTAACGTGCAGCACCTGCTTCAGAGGAAGAAACGGTGATGAATGCTTCTTCTGCAGGATTGTCTACATCCACTACACGGCTGGAAAGGTCAATCACAAGTTGTGCATTTCGCTTCAATGTGAGGTTGGAGATATCATCGACAGGAACAAGGCGTGGAGCGTCATTCACTGGCTGAATATTGATTGTAAGGGTTGCGTCGGAAGTCTTCACTCCGTCGCTTGCACGCAAGGTAAGAACGGCTTGTCCGTTCGAATCATCGTTCACAGTTTGGAAGCCAATGGTAGTTCCATCAAGGGAAGCGAGAATTACTTCTTCGTTGGAATTGCTCATGAGTTGAATCGAGAGGTCTTCCACCGATGTAGGCGTTCCCGAGTCATCGGTGTCAAACAAATATGGTAGAAGAGCAAGAATGCCGCTACCGCCCTCTGTTACGGATTGGGTAGGCAATCCGTTCCATCGAGGTTGTCCGTTTTCAATCACGTTAAACAACATAGTTCCGTACGGTAGTTCTCCAGTTTGAGAGTAATCTCCGCCGTCATCGATAGAGACTTCAAGTCCCTGTTGTCCGAGAGGGCAACCGTTGACTTCTGACCATGCGAAATTAACTTCCAGTTCCTCGGTGAGAGGGTGCCAAGCGATGAATGCAGGGTCAACGGAGGTGACGATGAGGTCTTTCAGTGGAGTTTCAGGGTCGACAATGTGCCCATCCATCGAAACCATGGTTGGAGTGTCGCACATCACAGAAGGAATAGGATCAGGTATGACGGTTGGAGCGCCGTTCTTGAGTTCAAAACCAGATTGGCCGTCGATGACTTTCCAGTCACCAACCTGTCCACGTGAATCGACTGCCTGAGCACGAACATCATACCAACCTGCTGCCATTGCCGCAGACGGTGTGACGACGTACTCTCTGCCTTCGTTATTTGTTCCTGAATAAACCACGTTCTGTCCACCGGATATGACTGAGCTGGTCCATTGGTTGAGTCCAGCAGGAGAAATTTCAACATTGAATGACATGGTAGCCGTGGTGTCAATGATATCATTCGGTTCAGCCTTTGCCAAAACCATTGCATGGTTACCCCGTTCAATGAGTTGGTCTCCTTGGATTTGTGGATTCATTGAAATTGGTGGGCGGTCTTGGTCGAATTCTTGCAGAGCAACGTTGTTCGACCCACTCACATCACCAATGATTCCAGTAACCTTAGCACCGAATGTAGTTTTCCATCCCATTGGGAGAGTGGAGGAATCAAAAGTGTGTTGTTCGGTTTGTGTTCCTTGAATGTTAAGGTTGTTTAGAGCATATGAAGAAATTGTGACTTCCTCGGCTCCGTTCTTGTAGTAGAATTCAAGGGTACCGCCATCGGAGTAGTCAAGGTCTCCAATGTTTCGAACCGTTGCATCAATGCTCAGTGTGTCGCCAACGACGAAGCCTGAGTTCAGGGATTCAGCAGAGTTCACTGCAAAGTTTGAAACCGCTATGTCGAGTTTAGGACCCATTTCCGAGTCTGCAGCCGATAGTACATTGCGATTTGAGGTGTGGCTTCCATCAAGCAGTGCTGCAACTGTAAGGAAGTTGTCTGCAGCGGATTGCCCGGATGAAGCCGCTCGAACAGTCGAAATTGGCTTCGACCAAGATTTGGTAACTGGAGTTCCCGAGGTGAGCGTGACTGATTCAAAGCCAGTGCTTCCGGAATTTAACAACCAATCCTGCCAAACGTGGTGAGGATGAGGGTTCGGGCTACCGCTGTATGTTTCTGGCGAAGTTTCTTCAGTTATTGCCGCATAGATATACACAGTTTTCGAACCAGATCCTGTGTACGTTGCGGTGATATCAATATCCATGTTGTTACCGTTTTGTGACTGTGAAACCTTCAAGGAATAGTCATTTGGATTGGACATATGACCTCCGTTCTGATATGCACCAGCAACATCTCTGCTGCTCGTGTAGTATGTAGTGTCCGAGGAGGGAGCGTCACCGTATACGACGGTGGGGTAAGCAGAAGGACTGATGTGGGCTCTTCGGTTAATAGGTGCGTCAGCACCCCATCCTGTGGCAGCAGACTCCCAATACGAAACATAAGTGAAGTCTTCAGACTGACTGCCGCCTCCACCGTTTGTCCCGTAAACGGTGTGAAGGTTAGCTGACATGGAATGACATGGTCCACACCAATATGCTCCTACATACTCTGCAAAAACAGGGTGTCCAGGGCTTGTAGCCTCCATTGTAACAGGTTCATCATCAAGTGAAATTGGTTCAAAATCGTGTTCGATTGGACCAACAAAATGAGTCATCGTGCTGCCAATAAACAAAGCAGTAATCGTTAGTGCCACAAGGCGCGCTAGCATCTTCATAATGCCACCACAGCCAAGACAGTATATGAAACCCTCTATTTCCTGTCAGGAATGACGATTATGAAAGCGCAATAGATATACATTTCCCCGGACAACAAGATTTAGACGCAAGGGGGGTTGGCAGGGTCATGAACCCAGTCAAATGGTCAGCGTTTGTAGAAGCAGACGGTCGAGTTCACGTCGTTGAAATGTTGGATGGAGTTCGGAAAATCAAAGGCCTTGGAGTCATCGATGCAAATGAACTCTTTTCCAGCATTGAAATTGGAGAGGAAGTTCTTGTTGGTCAGAAGGTATTGACTCGTGTACCGCTACGGTTACCTGAGATGAGCAAAGGCATGCTACGTCGAGCACAAACTATTTCTGCAAAAGATGCCGGTTTTATCACTTCTCGAATGGGCATTGGACCAGGCGACTGTGTACTTGAAGCTGGCATAGGCAGTGGGGGCTTATCGATGTACATAGCGCGAATTCTCGGTGACAGTGGGATTCACGTAACGGTAGAACCACGAAGCGAACACGCTGATGTAGCACTTGAAAACCTGCGTCGGTGTAAAGAAAGTTGGGAGGAGTTCCCTTCACACCATCACATCGAGGGCGAAATCGAGGAAGTCAGCGAAGAAATCTCTGCTCTTAGCCGGTCCTTCGATGCAATCATTCTCGATCTTCCAGAACATCCATCGGCCATTCAATCCGTTGCAGCGTCTCTCAAGATTGGCGGAAGAATGGTGTGCTATTGCCCAGTAACAAGTCAACTCGAAAATGCTTGGATTGCCTGTGAAGAGCAAGGTCTTGAAATTGAATGGGCTGGAGAACTCATACAAAGACAGTGGGGCAAAGCCTCCAAAGGTGGCGTTCGACCAGTGAATGGTCCATTTGGCCATACTGCATTTTTGCTTCTTGCCTACCGGCGAGAGTAATCATTCAACGACACGAATCAGTGTCGAACACTTCGGGCATGTAAACCGGAACGGAGGCTCACTGCCACGAGGAACACCGAGGCGTGCATCGCATGAAGGACAGGACACTTTGTCCCCCTCTAGTCGACATTCATTGTAACCAAGAGCAACCGGTTCCTCGTCGGATTCGCCTTCATCCGCAACGCTTGGTTCTTCCACTGCTGTGAGGATGGATTCCTTCTTCCCACGGCGCAGATAAAGCACCGTCAGTATGAGCAATGACAAGCCCCAACCACCGAACATCGCATTGAGCGAATCGGATTGGCTGAGAGCCACATCAAACGGCAATTGAACCCCATTTGGAGGCAGTTCGGGACCGAAAATTGTGATGGTGAGATCTTCGGATGTATCCGATGAGGTCGCATCTCCAATCTGATACGTAGCACGTGCCCGTAAGGTCGCATCTTCGTTGGTAGCGACCAAGGATGTCAAACTGAGCGTATATTGCATTGATGAGCCCGCTGAAAGCGTAATTTGGTTCGATGATGAATTGTCTGAGAGTCGCGTCCATTCGCTAACCAGGAGACCATCACCAACACCTTCCAATGAGAGTGTTCCAGTTACCATTGCATTTGCGAGGTTCGTTACCGTAAGAACCGTTGAAGAGCCGCCCGAAGCGGGTATGGAAAGAGAGTTTTCTGCGAACGTCAGTTGCAGCACACCAGAATCGCCCCATACTGGTTCCACTGTGTAGATTTCAACACTGCTGTCGGAGAACGATGTTCGTGAAGAGCTGGTGACTCGGAAGCGTAGTTCCTTCAAGCCAGCCTCGGCATCATCAGCCAAGGTACAAGACCAAGGTAAAGCAGAGGAAGATTCGCCAGCACCAAGTGAGAGTACGGTCGAAACTCCACAATCTATTCCAACGGTGCTGAGAAGCAATTGGTCCGAACCTGAGCCGCTGTTTGTAACGACCACAGTTCCGTGGATGACTCCCGAAGGTGGAGCAGAATCATCGTCGGAAAGAACGATAATTTCTGCGCCTGCAACAAGCGCTTCTACCGTCAAGTTGAGTTCAGTTACAACCGAATCATCACTGGATGAGCGGAGTTGAACGGTAACATCGATGCCGCTGCTTGGTGCACCTGAAGAAATCTCTCGCACATTGAGAGTAACTGAGATCGATTCGCCGGATTCAAGCAGCAGCGAGGTTGCTGAGAGTTCGAATTCAAACCAATCTGTTGCGCCGTTATCGACCAAACTCACATAGAGTGTGTCGGTGGAAGTGCCTAAATTCGTCGCATCGAACGTATAGACTGCGTCCGTACTCGGTCCAGCAACCACACGAGTGCCGGTGGAACCAAGCAATACAGCGATGCGCTCTTGAATCTGTAGAGAGAGCGTTAGGTCAGCAGAAATTTCGGAATTGAAGTAAGCAAAGGTGAGTTCATGCGTGCTTGCTGAAGCTGAAGTAGAAACGGTGAGCATGAGCTGTATTTCGATGGAATCTCCAACCGCTAAGGCTACAGATTCATGGCTCAATGTAGCCTCAACTTCCGCAGGCAATCCGAGCAGGGCTGCGGTCACTGTTAAGTTGGAAGTGCCAGTATTTTCGAGTGTGAAATTGGTCGAAATCGATTCACCAGGACGGATTTGAATTCTTCCATCCAACGGACCGGAGATGGTAGCATCACTCACGCCCAAAACATCAATGTCGATGGTGACAGCGGAAGAGGTATCCGAATAACTCACAGAAAACATCTGCATGAATGGGCCGGATTGACCAGCGTCAGCATCTGTTGACATGCTCCACACACCTGTGCCTCCTGAAGCCACAGTAACGCTCGAACTTGAGGTGAAAGCCGTAGTCAAACCGGTTGTGGAAAGTACATCCAGATAGAAGGACACTTCCTCGCTACCGTTGTTGAGGATTCGCATCTCGTACTCAAGGGGCGTACCCGGGGTGACCACCAGGTCGGTAGAAGGGCCAAGCAGTTCAAACTCAACCAACTCATCAACATCCACGGTGAACAAAAATGGTTCTGCGGAATGAGGTTCAGAACTGGATGAGCCAATTCCATCGAATTTCAAATCGCAGACATCAGACTTTGTGGCCTCAGCATGTACAGTCAATTGGAATTCGACATCAGTAATGTCACCTGGGGCCATGGATGATGTTGCAGTAGAGAGCATGATTTCACAAGGACCATCTTCAACCGACATTGTCCAATCGTAGTCGATTAAAGCGTTCCCTGTGTTGGTAACTTGCACCGATGAATCAACTGAAAGTCCAGGTACAAAGTGCTCGTTTTGATCAAGGAAGGCTACGCTGATTTGGTGGTCTTCGTTAACATGAACCACGAGCAAAGTGGATGTGGATACATTACCTCCGGTTGAAGCACTAAACAATCTAAATCCGTAATAGTCAGGTGCGGCGTTACTTGGAACTGAAATGTGAAGGTTTGCGGTTTGTGAACTGCCTGCTGGCATGTTCGAATACTCGTCGTTGGCCCATTGAACATTCCAACCACTCGGAATACCTCCACCGAGTCCACGGGGAGATGACATCATCATGCTCGACGTGGATGGAGAAGATTGCCAAGGATAATCGATGTGCGAAGTTTCGTTGAAAACGGTTGCTGCAGCTGCTTGCTGGAGTTCAAGTTTGAGGTTTGCACTAAGAGATACTGTATCGTTGGAACCGACCGGCGAATTACCCGTCATGGTCGCATAGAGGACACAAGCAGCCAGGTAACTACCTGAAGCAGAGGGGTGGCTTCCGTCTGAATCGTATAATCCAAAGAAAGTGTTACCAGTAACTGATGCATTCAATCCGCTTGCTACAACGTTGTTGTAGATGTGTTCAAACGCAAGACCAACTGGAGCAATCCAAACGGTATTTCCAGCCGCAGTCATGTTATCATGGTAATCAATATAACCGCTTTCAAGGCGCTCTTGCATCAAGGTAAAGTTTCCGTAAATTGCTGGGTTTGAAACATCACCGTTGCGTCGTCCCCACGTCATGAACAAGACGGATTCTCCCCCTTCTGCGGTAATCGCATCAGCGAGGTGGACAGAGCCGTTTTTACTTGAAATCCAATCGCTCGAAGTTCTGCTAAATCCAGGAATCTGGCTTTGGTCTTGTAAGACGACGAAGTCCCAGTCAATACTTGCGTCACGTAATGTGGTGTTCGCATTATTCCCTGACGAATTGACATCAGTCCAGTGACCTGCGAGTGTTTTCCCACCCGCTGCAACAACATCGGCGTTGGTAACACCCATCGATTCGACCATGGTGCCAAGTGAGTTGGAGAGTGTGTAACTGTTACCAAACATCAGTACATTGTCAACGGTCAAGGTCGTGTTGGTGCCGGTTCCATTTCCATTTCCAGTTCCATTTCCGGTTCCGTTCCCAGTACCGTTACCGCCGGTTCCGTTTCCAGTTCCGTTTCCGGTTCCGTTACCGCTGGAGCCATTGGTATAATTTGCCCACCAAGCAGCCAAGTCAGGCTCAAATCCTACATCGAGGAGTAATGTGTCTTCAACTGAGCCGAGGTTTTCAACACCAATAGAGAATGTGTTGTTCGTCCCTGCTTCCATCGATGTCAAAGGGCCCCCCATCAATGAAAGGTCAAGCGATGGATTGAATGAAGGCGCTACGGAAACATAGACCGTTATCGAACTGGTAAAATTTTGATCCGGTTCGGTAACGAGAATGTCAAAAGAGCCACTATCGCTGGGTAAAGCGCCCTCGCTGAGTCGAACGACAATGGTTGTATTTTTACTCCAAGTAGGGAATACATTGTCTACTGTATCCTCGCTTGGGGTGATTTGCCATACGGACGATAGCCCGGTGGTATCAACGGTAACGTTGAATGATTCAATGGCGGTCGCATTATTTTCAATGTTCAAGGTCACGTTACCCGATTCGCCACCCATGAGTATGACGTGAGGGGTATCAGTCGACAAGACGATGCTTTGATGAGCACGAGCTTGCAATGCAAGCGGGGACATGCTTGCGAACAGCAGCACAAGGACGAAGGCGACGGCACGAAGAGGACGATTCGACATAAGACCAAGTCAAGCCAGCCATGCATACCACTTGAGTGAATCGGCCCTCCGGGCCGTTTAATACTGGCTTTTTCAGTTGATAAGCGAGTCGATTCGACCTTGCTCAATTTGTTCCCAAGGGAAACTTCCATCGGAGCCAGGATTTCGACCGAAGTGACCACCGGATGCAGTTACTGAATAGATTGGGTTGAGGAGTTTAAGGTCACGAGCAATCGCTCCGGGGCGGAAGTCAAATGTGGATTTGACACGCTCAGCGATTTCACGTTCTGGAACACTGGAGGTACCAAACGTTTCGACACGAACGCTAACAGGTTCCGCAACTCCAATCACATAAGCCAATTGAATCTCACAACGAGAAGCAAGTCCTGAAGCAACGATGTGCTTGGCAGCCCAACGGGATGCATAAGCTGCTGAACGATCGACCTTTGACGGGTCTTTTCCTGAGAAAGCGCCTCCACCATGTCGACCCATCCCTCCGTAAGTGTCAACGATGATTTTGCGTCCGGTCAAACCTGCATCGGCGTATGGGCCTCCTGGGTCTGCAAATCGGCCTGTACCGTTTACAACCAAATTACAATCCTCATCAAGAAGGCTTGCCGGAATCACGTTCTTCACGACGTGTTCGAGGACTTGCTCACGCACATAGGCTAATTCCTTTTCTTCTGAGCCGTCAAATTGTTGTTTCAACTTGTCGTCGTGCTGGATGGCAATAATCACGGTGTGAACGCGAGAGATGTTACCTTCATCGTCGTATTCAACAGTCACTTGCGATTTGCCGTCCGGTCTCGACCATGGAAGAATTCCTTGTTCTCTAACTGTAGTAAGTCGCCGAGTAAGCCTTTGCGACAATGCAGCAGCCAATGGGAAAAAACGCCCCTTCAACTCTTCATAATCTTCGGTTTCAGTACAAGCATAACCAAACATTAAACCTTGGTCGCCTGCACCTTGAGAGAGCATATCTTGATTGACACCTTGTGCGATGTAGGACGACTGAGTGGTGATGTGAACTTGGACTTCGGTGTATTGTGATGTTGTCGCATCCATGCCGATTGCATGTGATGTGTAGCCAACTTGAGCTGCTGCTTCTCGAGCAACTGCTTCATAATCTGGTGCTGCACCGCTGAGTGAAACTTCACCAGCAAGCACGATCAATCCCATATCTTCTTTACCTTTCACGCAAGTTTCAACGGCAACCCGAGCGTTGCTATCAACTGCCAAGCAGGCATCAACAATAGCATCTGAAATCGTATCACATAGTTTGTCGGGATGGCCACGAGTTACGGATTCGGACGAAAAGAGGTCTCCAGTCATGGCTGTGGCGCTAAGCCCGGCATATATGAATAAACCGCTTAATCATGCACTCAAATATTCTTAAAAAGCATATAAATTGTGAATATACCCGCTCGCGCCCTGTTTGAACAAGAGTAAAGAAACGAATGGTTGATGTTCTCCACCCTTACCCCGTGTAATATGAGCACTTGGGTTCCGACTGCATACCGAACACACACACTAGGTGAAATACAAAGTAAAGGTGCTGAACTTATCGACCACGAAGTCACTGTATGTGGATTCATGGAAGCCAACAGGGGCAAAGGCGCCATATGCTTTGTCGACTTACGAGATGGAACCGGCACAACTCAAATATTCCTCAAGAAAGACAACATTGGGGAAGAAGAACTCGATATGGTTCAACGCATGACCCGTGAATCAACGTTACAATTCTCCGGTACAGTTTCTGAAAAGCGCCCACCGAAGACCAAGGAAGGCGAGCCTGTCCCACCCCCTGCTTACGAAGTCATTGCCACTTCCGTGAGCGTCATTGCACGTGCCGAAGCGCCCCTCCCGCTCGGTGTGACGGACACCGTCCACGTCGCGCTTGATACCAGGCTTGACAACCGATTCCTCGACCTGCGACGCTCGCATGTTAACGCTATGTTCCATCTGCGAGGTAAGATTCTCCAGTACGGTCGAGAGGCGCTCATCAATGAAGGGTTCTTTGAAACTCACACTCCTAAAATTGTGGCTACGGCTACCGAAGGTGGCACCGACTTGTTTCCGATGATGTACTTCGACACCCCTGCATTCCTCAATCAATCGCCGCAGTTGTTCAAACAACTGTGCATGTCAGGTGGACTGGAAAGAGTGTTTGAAATTGGACCGGCATTCCGTGCCGAAAAGCACGACACGTATCGGCATTTGAATGAATTCATCTCGTTTGATATCGAATGCTCATGGGCAAACGATGATGACGTCATGGGAGTTCTTGAGCGTATGATTCACCATATGTGGAAATCGGTTTCTGAAGATCAAGAATCCCAACACCATATCGCTGTAATAAATGCATACCGTGCGAGTCAAGACGAAGAGCCAATCGAAGTCATCGTGCCCGAGTTGCCATTCCCAAGACTCTCCTACTGCGATGCCATTGACACAATTCAGCGCAAAGGTGGAAAAATCGAATGGGGCGACGATATCGACGCCGAAAACTCGGACCTTTTGGCGGAAGATTTGCCACAATTTTACTTCTTACCTCGCTGGCCAATGGAACTTAAACCGTTCTACATCCACCACGTCGAAGGTGAAGACGGCAGTACTGGCCGCCAACTCAGTCGTGGATTTGACCTCAACTTTGGCCGTGATGAACTTACGTCTGGTGGTCAAAGAGAACATCGAATGGATGTGTTGATTGAGAACCTAAAGGCAATGGAACTTGACCCAGAAGAATTCGAGTTCTATGTCGCAGGATTCCGTCACGGAGTCCCACCTCACGCTGGATGGGGATTGGGTGTTGAGCGAATCTTGATGAAACTGACGGGCTCCAAGAACGTTCGAGAAACGGTCTTGTTTCCACGTGACCGTCGAAGAGTCAGCCCATGACCTGCTTGGGAAGTATTCTTCAACCGCCGCTTTGAGCGACTTCCATGCACGAACTCATCTACTTCGATTCGCCTGGATACGCCGAACCTACACGCTTTTGCTTAGAAATCTCGGAGTTGCCTTGGAAAAATACTACCGTCAATTGGGAAGGGTTCCAAGCGCTCAAGGAAAGCGGAGAACTTCCTTGGGGCTATTTACCTGTACTCAAGACACCGCAAGGTACAATCGCAGAATCAAATGCGCTGATGCGCTATGCTGCAGCTGTAGCTGGCCTTGAACCAGAAGACCTCTTTGTCCGAGGTAAAGTGGACGAAATTCTAGAACTGATCCAAGGCTGGAGAACCGATTTCACGCCAACATTCAGGATTGAAGACCTCGATGAGCGTATTGCTGCTCGCAAGGCCTTGTTTGTCGAAGGAACGAAGTTGGACCTTGGATTAAAAGATTTAGAATCGTTGTTTAACGAGTCGACAACCGGCTGGTTAGCAGATACTGAGGACATGACCCTAGCAGATGTCAAGGCCTTCCTCAACATATTCATGATGTTTTCAGGACAGTTTGACGGCATCGAAACCTCAATGGCGCAAGCCTATCCTTCTCTCCTGAAGTACCACGACAAAGTTGCCAACGATCCTCGTGTAAAAGCCTACTACGACAGAGAGGATGAATACCGGTGGGTGTTCAGACCTGGCGCATTTGACCTTGAGTGAGACTCACAGAAGGTCTTCAGGTTCGTCTCGGCTTGCAAATCTCGAAACATGACCATCAGCGTTGATGACAAATTTGGAAAAGTTCCAACGAATGTCACCGGTGTATCCTGATGCGTCTGAAGATGTCGAGAGTTCTTGGAACAAAGGCGTCGATGCCTCACCCTTGACGTCAATTTTCGCCATGAGTGGAAAATCTACTTCGAATTTCTCGGCAGTGAAATCGCAGATTTCTTGATGGGTACCGGGTTCTTGAGCTCCGAATTGATTGCAAGGAAAACCAACTACTGTAACGCCTTCTTGCTGTGATAGGCTTTGCAGACCAGCGTATTGACGAGTAAAACCGCATGCACTTGCAACGTTAACAACAACCCAATGTTCAGTTCCTTCCTTTCCCAGCGCCCTGAGTGTCGTGTTCTCGCCGTCCATGGTTTTTATCTCAATGTCTAATGGGTTGTTCATAGTTGTTAGTGAAGGGTTCTGCACTTCAATTCTTGTATTCGTTTCGAAGAGCAAGGGTGATAGACGACGTGCGATGTGTGAACCACATGGCCGTCGACCGTATGCAATGGGGTGCTGAAAAGTGGCAATTTGCCGACCTGTACATGCCAGACGACCCTTCACCTCACCAGAAGGGACCGGGCATCCCTTGTGTAATGCTCATCCATGGTGGCTTTTGGAAAACCAAGTGGACCAGTGAACTGATGAAACCCATTGCTGAAGACCTTGCAGAGGCTGGAGTTGCCGCATGGAACATTGAATTCAAGGGATGGAGCGATGGAGATGAAGGCGTTTGGATGGATACCTTGTCGGACGTGATGCGTGCGTGGGGCCAGTTGGCTTTACTTCCAGGCATCGACATTACTCGTTCGATGGTGATGGGCCATTCTGCTGGCGGTCAACTCGCCCTTTTACTGGCATCGAAGGCGGAAAGAAAGCCTTGGTTGGCCATTGCTCAAGCACCGCTAACCGACTTGGTAAGTGCTGACAGAGCACAGCTCTCGGATGAGGGCGATGCTGTGCGAAGATGGATTGGATGCAGCCCTGAGGAAGACCCTACGCTTTGGAGCCAACTCAATCCTATTGACCATTCACCTGTCGCTCCGGTCTTACTGATACACGGTGAGAAAGATGCCGATGTGCCAAAAGAACAGTCGGAAACATATGCCCGAGTCATGTCTGCAAAGGGTACTGATGTCCAAAAATTGTGGTTGCCTGGCGACCATTATTCCATTATTGATGTAGCATCTGATGACTGGTTGGTCCAATTGGATGCAATCCTTGACTGGCTTTGAACAACAGAAGAGCCTTAGAAGAGCACCCTCTGCCGGGTACATGGACCTCCTTGGTAACGACTACCCCTACTCAACCAGTGCCCTCACTGGTAAGCATGCATTGGTATGTGGAGCCAGCAAAGGAATCGGTGCTGCAACAGCAAAAATGCTTGCAAAGGCCGGTGCCGATGTAACCGTCTGCGCTCGAAACGAAGAGGCCTTGAAGCAACTTTGCCAAGAGTTGGAAACGCTCGGAAGTGGCCATCACCAAACCATGGTACTGGACCTGGAAGATACGGAATCGATTCGTGGGGCTGTAAGTGAACTGCTTCAACAACGAGGAACCGTTCACATCCTCATCAACAACGCGGGCGGGCCTCCAGGAGGTCCACTTCTCGAGAACACCCTTGGTGACTTTGATGCACCGTTCAAGCGTCATCTGTATGCCGCTCACACCCTGACTCAACTCATCACCCCCGGGATGGAACAAGATGGATATGGACGTATTGTCCAAATCATCTCAACCTCCGTCAAAGAACCAATTCCAAACATTGGGCTCTCCAATACCCTCCGTGGGGCAATGGCGTCATGGGCCAAGAGTTTGTCGAGAGAACTGCCACCGTGCATTACCATCAACAACGTACTGCCTGGATTTACAAATACCGAGCGCTTGGGTTCATTGGCCTCATCCATCAATCAACGCACAGGAAAAAGTGTGGAAGAGGTACACGACGGTTGGATGAGTCAAGTTCCAATTGAGCGATTGATTGAACCTCTTGAAACGGCTTCTGCAATCACGTTCCTTACGCTTCCTGCATCAGGAGGCATCCGTGGCGTCAGTTTAGCTGTGGACGGCGGACGATTGCGTGGAATCTGATCATCGTTTGATGTCGAACCAAATAGGATAATGGTCCGAGATATCGCTGTCAGAGAACGAAGTATCAACGCCCCAAGTTCCTACCAAACGCCCATCAAGGTCGCCATTGGTGACGATTCGATCGTAGGCACAATAACTGTCGGAAACGGTTGTATCCACATTGTTTTCTATAAGCCAAGTATAATTGGAATGTGCAAGTGGGGAATTGGATAACTCGTTTGAAGACACATAGGAGCACGCCGCGTTAAAATCTCCAAGAATGACAACTTCTTGCTCATCTGAATTGTTCTCCAAATAGGTGTTTACCACGTTGTGGAGAGCACTGATTTCTCCAATGGTTTCATCGCCAGGCTTCGTGTGAATTGTGATGAGGCTCAAATCAAAACCGGTCCCAGTACCGTTCGAGTCGAGAACTTCAAATTGGCCAATAAACGGTTCACGTTGGAAATCATCGTTGACGCTGTCGTTGTGTAATGTCCCGTTTCCTATCGAACGGAAGACCGAACTGTTGTAATAAAACGCATATTGTTCCTGTGAGGATTGGTCGTCTTCTTGCAATCCACTTCGAGGACTGAGAAGCATCTCCCATGATGTTGTAGATTTGGCGTTTATTGCATCGAGGAAATCATAAGGTACGGTTTGATCAATGTCCTTAATTTCTTGAACCGCAACCAAGTCATAAGTAAGGACGATATCGACCAATGCATCGACTACAGCAGGCTTACTCATCTTTGTTTCACCGAACACTTTAATGTTGAACGATGCGATACGAGCGACTTCTGAACGGTTGAGTTCTGGCGCTCGGGCATCGTTCGTGGAAGTGTTGTTTTCGATGTAAACCGTGGTGGTCTCATCTTCACCGGGAATCAAGACATAGACCACTTCTGAATCGTCGGTCAAAATGGATTGCAAAGCAATAGGGGCAAGGACAAGGATGGCTGCAAGGCTCAAACCCTGTAGATACCCATCGTAATTACCCATACGCAGTCCCTGATTGAACTCTGTTATCAAGGTTTAACTTCGAAAAAGAGAAACACATAGGTTCTTGACGCGCGGTGACTGCGACGAGCCATGAACGGCGAAGTCAATGCAGAACAAGCCCGAAAAATCCTCGACATGCTCACAGCGGGAGGGGCGATGGATGACATCAACACACCTCTAGCCCTACGGCTCATCCCACTGGCACAAGAACTGGAAGACATCGAATTGTCCGAACGCCTCTTGCATCACGCAAAGAAAAACGCAGCGGATGATCTTGAGCAAGGCTGGGCTGATTTTGAAGGGCACAAATATTCAGCAGCAGATGTCGACATCTTTGCTGAACTGGCCGTCAAAGCAGAATCTTCTGAAGGCGGAGCTCCGTTGGCTGCTGCTATTTTACACCATGTCGCATTGCTGCATTTGAGCAAAGAAGAATATGAAGAAGCACAAGCGTTTGCAAACCGTTCCATTCGGCTTCGAGAATCAATTGCTGATGATTCAGGGATTTCATACGGTCTGGCTTTGCTAGAAACATGTGCAAAGAAACTGAACGACCATGACACGGCCATTGTTCACGGTACCCGACGCATCGAATTATCGATGAAAATGAAAGATGAGGAAGCGCAAATTGAAGCAATGGCAGATCTAGCCCATTCACAGGCCACCATCGGAAACTTTGCTGCTGCAAAGGATTTGTACGAACAATCTCTCGAACTGGCTGGTGAATTGGAAGACCTTTCGGGTCAACTCGTGGCACGGTGGGGTCTTGCCGATATTGCAGAGATTGCTGAGGACTACGAAACGGCAATGCTGCAGCTCTCGGACTGCCTTCACACGTTCATTAATGCAGGATTACCAACACCGATTGCCGTTCGTCAAAGAATAGAAGATTTAGCAGATTTTAACAACACGAATTCTCCAAAGAATAGTGATTGAGAACCATACGATTTAGCCACACTCGTTATGATGTGGATTCGACTGGGCGTATCGGTGCCACCCATGGACCACGACATTTTTTTCTCAATCAGTCAGACACCTGATGCAAACGGGTACGTTCCCTCGGAACACGACATGTTTCGAAATTACTTCCAACAACTCAAGGTTGCAGATTCACTTGGCTTTGGTGTGGGGTGGATTGCACAGGCTCATCTCTCGACGGTAACCCAGCAGTCAAATTCGAAACCTGTAGTGCCTCATTGGAAGGGTGAAGTTGGCTTGTGCACCGACTTCCCACAACTTGCAATGGAATCGTTTCGACAAACAAACAACATCGAAATTGGCAGTGCAGTCGTTTCGATTCTCGCATCTGGTGGACCCATCGCCCAAGCTGAACGAATCGCAAATACGCTGCTGTTGCACGGCCTTGACCCGGATGAAAACCGAAAATTGCACATTGGATTCTCTGCTGGAAGGTTTGAGTTCATGGCACGGCCCTACGGAATTGTGCCTCGCAATTCGATTGAAGAAGCGGCATGGCCAGCACTTCGTGGTCAAATATTCATGGAAGCAAGTGACGTGTTTTTGAAACTCCTTCGAGGAGATGTGGTCAATTCCGAAACAACCTACCAAACCATTCTCTCTCGTTCGAATTTCCGCAGTGATGAAGACTGGGAAAGAGTGCAACAAGCAGCCATGGAGTTTGAGCAACTCGACGATGCTCCCGAAGAAATTGAAATTCCAAAGCGATACGTGTTTGAAGATTTGAAAATCATCCCCCACACCTTCCGAAGAGAGTTACTGCGACTGATTGCAGGAACACATGACCCAAGGGCTCAAGCGTTTTTGAACACGATTATGCCGGTCAAAGTATTCAATTTGTCAATCACAAAACCAGAAGTTATTGATGCGACCCATACGAGAATGAGTGAAGTGTACCATCCTGATGGGGGGGCTTGGAAACGAAGTGACATGCCTCGAACTTCCTTCGTGTTCCTCAACGCCGAAGAGGGTTTGACCTCCGAGGAACAAAGCGCATGTGCTCACCGTGAAGCAAAGGCGGCGTTGGGGGCTTACTGGAACGCCCTTGAGGGCACCATCGACCCATCAAAAGTCGAGAATGCTGCGCAAAATGCCCTCATCGGAAACGCCGAAGAAATCGCCCACCAAATTATCGAACGATTCCACCCCGAAGACCGAATCATGGCTTGGTTTGATTTCTTCAACCATGATTCTGAGCGCGTTTGCAGGGACATGACTGCATACATGGAGCAGGTCGCACCATTGGTCGAAAAGATTCTTGCTGGAGCGTGAAAGAATGACCATCGAACACGACACTCCTTCCGCAGTTGAACCCGGAAAACCAGGAAGTTCACTCTATCCGGACTCGCCCTTAGGCGAAAAAGTCGAAGGTATCCCTACCGGACGAGAAGTTGCTTGGGAGCCCTTGGTCGACTACCGTAGAAACGGAGTATCTGAAACGACAATTCATGGGGCAATTGCTTGGTCACACGGCGATGAAGTCATCCACTCCTTTGGAGGGAATGTTTTGTGTTACGGCCGTTCTATGATGAAACCGTTCATGCTCAAAGCGTTCACAGAAGAATTAGCTGACACAAGTTGGGAGCAGAAAGCAATTGCTGTAGCATCCCACAACGGAGATACAGAACATGTTGCTGCTGCTCAATCACTTCTGTCTCAAGAAGAATGGCCGTTAATGCTTACACCACTCGATGTACCACTGATACAATTTGGACGACAGGTACGTCGCCCTCGCCGATGGTTCCATACCTGCTCGGGAGAACACGCTGCAATCTTGCTCGGTTGCCGGAAAAAAGGTTGGAACCGGGCCGGTTACACACTCCCAACGCACGAAGTCTTTGACGCATACATGGCAGAACTGAGAACCTACCTCGGCCAAGAATGGAAGCCCCTTCGAATTGCTAAAGATGGCTGTGGGCTCCCTACGGTGTCCAATACCGTCGCAGAATTAGCCCAGATCTATGCAGGATTAGTGCGTGACAAGGACAAGGATTGGATTTGGGAAGCAATGGTTCGCCACCCTGACCTCGTTGGAGGTTTCAATCGTCTCGACTCAACCGTTCTCAAGGCCGGAGAAGGAAAGGTCATCGCTAAAGAAGGGGCTGATGGTCTACTTGGCCTTGCGATTGAGCATCCAGATTACCCCAAAGGACTCGGAATAGTCGTTAAAATCGCTCACGGCTGGAATTCACAGGCGATGTGGTATGTTGCCCGAGCGGTGCTCGGAGTCTTAGGAATCAATTTGCGTAACCCGTATCCTCTGCATCGCCAGAAAGCATTCATCGTACCGGGAATTGTCCCCGAACATTACTTGCCTCAACTTGAAAAATTGCCGACTTGGGACGAATGGGACCCCGACCAAGACAGATGGTTGTACGATGTGGAGATGTGAGCATGCTCGAAATCAAGAACTACATCGGCGGGGTATTTCAGCCCGCTATGGATGGAGAAGTTCTTGAAGATTTCAATCCAGCCACTGCAGAATGCGTTGCGACCATTCCACGCTCAAAAGTGACCGACGTTGAATTGGCAGTCCTTGCAGCCCAGTCCGCTCAATCGGAATGGGGCGCCCTGTCAATGCTGGAACGCGCTGACTGGCTTGATCGAATTGCAGATGCCCTCGAAGCGAAACACGAACACATCGCTCAAACCGAATCAATGGATACTGGTAAACCAATATCTCTTGCACGGCGTGTTGACGCTTCACGTTCGGTCAGCAATTTTCGATTCTTTGCTGAGTTCAGCAGAGAACAATCGGAAATGACCTTTGAAATGGCCGATGCAATGAACTATGTCCATCGTTCGCCACTCGGAACTGTTGGCCTTATCACTCCGTGGAATTTACCCCTCTACCTCTTGAGTTGGAAAGTGGCACCTGCACTCCTCATGGGTAATACCATCGTGGCTAAGCCAAGTGAAATTACCCCGCTTACCGCTAATGTTTTGGCTGAGACATTGCATGAACTAAAGTTACCACCAGGCGTATTTAATCTCGTTCATGGTCTTGGACCCGAAGTCGGTCAATCAATCCTTGAAGCTCCTGAAATCAAGGGGATCTCCTTCACAGGAGGCACCGCAACCGGTAGAATTGTAGCGCGCACTGCCGCACCAATGTTCAAGAAACTATCATTGGAACTCGGAGGGAAGAACGCCACCATTGTTCTCAGAGATGCAGACCTCTCTCAGGCTGTAGACGGTGCTGTTCGAGCTGCATTCACCAATTCTGGCCAGGTGTGTTTGTGCGGCTCGCGCATATTGGTCGACGCATCAATTGCTGACGCATTCACGAAACTCTTCATTGAAAAAGTCGAATCCATACAGATTGGAAACCCATCTCTCGATGAAACCGTCATGGGTTCAGTCATCTCGCCCGAGCATCTTGAAAAAGTAGAGTCGTACATCGAACTCGGACTCGCTGAAGGTGGAACAGTGTTGACGGGTGGAACCCGAGAAATGACTGGCTTCAATGGACCCAATGGCGTTGGGGCGTTTTTGCGTCCAACGGTAGTTGCAGACTTACCGCACACATCGCGGTGCGCTACAGAGGAGATTTTCGGTCCGATGGTCACCCTTCACACTTTTGATTCCGAAGAACAAGCCGTGGAAATGGCCAATCACTCCGAATACGGCCTTGCCGGTTCCGTTTGGACGACTGACCTTGAGCGTGGGCGTGACTTTGCGACCAAGATTGAAACAGGGATTGTTTGGGTTAACACATGGTTGCACAGAGACTTACGAACACCCTTCGGTGGAATGAAGAATTCCGGAGTCGGAAGAGAAGGAGGCAAATGGTCGATGGAATTCTTCTCTGAAATGACGAATGTTTGTGTGAAGTTCCCGAATCCCTCCAAGTAAACATATCTTCAAAAGGTGAATGCCGTATTCAATGATATGTCTCCACTGCCGCTGTTCGTCCTCCCAATGGTACTGATGCCTGGAGAGATTCAAGAACTGAGAATCTTTGAACCACGTTACAGGCAAATGCTCGATGACTGCTTACTTGACGAGAAGAATTTTGGCGTCGTCATGAACGACCCATTCACGCCTACAAATGCATGGGATGGACCTCGCACGCATGGCTGCGAGGCAGAAATACTCCACCACGAAACCAAAGGTAGCAACCATTTTGTTCAGATAATTGGACGTAGAAGATTCACTGTTAACGATGTGAACTCTCCGGCATTACCACCCTTCAGTGCACCGATGTTTGAAGAAATTATTGAAGACGATGGAATTCTACCAGATGTTCAGGAACTACTCGAAATGATTCCCGACGAAGTTGGTCATTCCAAACTCTACATCAGCGCTGGAGTTGAATTTCATTCCATTGAATCGGACATCACCACTGAACAACAATCAATCCTCAAAGGAATAATGAATCATGTCCTCACACAGATTGGAACCGTTCTTCGTATCGAAGACGACCTCTTGGAAATGTGGGTAACTGAGCGAGTAAACCGAACCATCGATCAAGATTCGGATTCAATCTATGCAGTTGCAGGGCTTGTGTTATCGACTTTGGAGGCAAAGCAGCAGATTCTTGCATGTCCAACAATTGATGAAGCAATCGAAGAACTGGTCCATCATGTTGCTATGGCGCAAGGCGAAGAGGAATGAAGTCCTGCGAGGGTTTCAAATCAAACATAACCGTGGCACATCCATGTCGGTTCACAAGCAAGCGCGTAAGATTACCACTCACACTCTTCAAGAAATGAAGAGTGCTGATGAAAAAATCACCATGCTGACCGCTTACGATTACTCTCTAGCAAAACTGGTCGATAAGGCCGGTGTCGATGTCATCTTGGTCGGAGACTCCGCATCAAACGTGATGGCCGGACAGGTGACTACCGTTCCAATAACGCTTGAACACATGATTTACCACGCCCAGTGTGTTCAAAGAGCAGTTGACCGTGCATTGATTGTTGTCGACATGCCCTTTGGAACGTACCAAGGCAACTCTGCAATTGCTCTGGAATCCGCTATTCGCATCATGAAGGAGTCGGAAGGACATGCTGTAAAACTCGAAGGCGGTGCCGAGATTTTGCCCTCAATCGAGCGAATTCTTACTGCCGGTATACCAGTGATGGGACACCTTGGGCTTACCCCACAATCCATCTACAAATTTGGAACCTACACTGTTCGTGCCAAAGAAGATGGAGAAGCAGAGAAACTTATTGAAGATGCTAAATTACTTGAAAAGGCTGGTTGCTTTGCTGTTGTGCTTGAGAAAATACCCCGAGAACTGGCTAAAAAAGTCAGTGAAGCAATCTCTATCCCTACAATTGGCATCGGAGCAGGTCCAGACTGTGATGGTCAAGTCTTGGTGCTTCATGACTTGCTTGGTATTACCATGGATTTTTCTCCACGGTTCCTCCGTAGATACCTTAACCTCGCTGATGAAATCGATGGGGCAATCAAGAGTTATTGCTCTGATGTGCGTTCAGGAGACTTCCCGAGCAGCGAGGAAAGTTACACATCTTGATCAAAATTGTGCGAACACGATTACGCTACCAGCGAATGCGCCCAAGTCGATGGCAAAAGCATGCCATAATCCATAACGGAATGGAGGAAGGTCATAGCGTCCCCAATCTGTACTGATCCAAACCCAAACCAACAAAGCACCGTATCCTCCACAAAACACAGCGCCCCAACCTGAAAGCCAAATCACAGAAAAAATCAGCCCGAGCAGTGAGAGGCCGAGCGTGTATTCAATCCAACGAGACATCTCACCTCCAACGAGAATTCGATAGAGAAGTGGAGACAAAAGTATGCTGATGAAGAACGCACCATGAATCGGATTTGGTAAGTTGATTTCACCGATGTTCGGCATCACGCTGTATTGCCAGAAGCCACCCAAGACGGCGCCGATGAATGCCGGAGCGATGATGTGCCGTAAGCCGGTGTCAAAATCAAACGCTCGCACTAAAAATGGGCTGCGAACCGGAACTTCAACATCCACCTCTTCCGGCTCCATGTCAACTCCAAATCCCCGCCTTGTTTGAGGGTTCGGTCAAGATTTCAAGAGAAGAGGCATTCTCCGATGCCGATATAATCCCCCGACGCATGGGTTTGCTCATGTCGAAGGGCGAAATCGTGGCAGGCTGCTTAGCACCACACCCACCTCACTTGGTTTATGCTGAAAACCCAGAGCAAAATGAACCCACTGCGGAAGGCGGATGGGAACAATTACGATGGGGCTATGAGCGATTACGAGAATCTCTAGCAAATGTTGAATACGATGCCATCGTCTTACTTTCCCCGCACTGGCAGACATACATCGGTACACATTTCCTCGGGCTACCTTCGTTCAAGAGCCTCTCGGTTGACCCCGTGTTTCCAAACTTGTTCCGTTACCACTATGATCTCAATATTGATATCGAATTGTCTCGACAAATTCACGACCGAGCCGAAGATGCTGGACTCGCAGTCAAAATGATGGAAAACCCTGACTTTCGAGTTGACTATGGAACAATTACCACTGGGCACATGTTCAATCCTCAATGGGATAAGCCTCTTGTCGTTATTTCAAGCAACCGTTCAAGAGATTACTATTCGGTTGAAGTCATGCAAGAGATGATGATCGAATTAGGCCGGGTTACTCGTGAAGCAATCCTTGCAAGTGGCAAGAAAGTAGTCGTTCTCGCCAGCAACTCACTATCGCACCGACATTTCACAACTGAATCTGCCATCCCAGAAGACATGAGCAAGGAACATATTGCTAGCCATGCCATGCACCTGTGGGACATGCGCATGATTGAATACTTCCGAACGGGACAATCTCAACGTATCCTCGATGAAATGCCGGAGTTTACTGAACAAGCAATAGCTGAAAGTGATGGAGGAGGATTGTCCTGGCTCCTTTCAACGCTTGATGTACCAAACTATCCGGGCATACTGCACGGATACGGCACCATAATCGGAACTGGAAACGCCATCGTGGAATGGCCGGAACGCCACCACAAGGAGGCGAGCGAATGAGCAATGGAGAACTGGTTGGCTCTTACATCGTACCGGTCCACCCACATACCGTGTTAGCGGCAGACCAGAACGAAGGTTGGGGACGATTGCGAGATGCCTTTTCAGAAGCAGCGCAACGAATCAAAGACAGTGGGGCAGACCTCCTCATCATTTACTCGACAACATGGCCAAGCATCATTGGACACCAAATCATTGCCGACCCAAATCCAGAATGGGTCATGGTGGACAATGACTTCCACGATTTGGGTTCAATCCCTTATTCGTTCAACATCGATGAAAGTTTCGCACACGCATGGAACGAAGCAAACGAAAAGCGCGGACTCAAGAGCCGCACAGTTGCTTACCATGGATTTCCAATCGATGTTGGCTCTGTAGTGGCACTGAAGTTACTGAATCCTGACAATGCCATACCAGCAGTGATTGTTTCCTCGAATGTGTATGCAAACCGTGCTGAAACAACCGTTCTTGCTAAAGCATGCATGGATGTGGTCAAATCAACTGGACGAAAAGCGGTTGCAATAACGGCTATGTCACTTTCCAACCGAATGTTCACAAAGCCGATTGATCCAAAGGACGACAGAATTCACTCATTGAAAGACGATGAATGGAACCGTAAAATTCTGGAATTTTTAAGCGAAGGTCGACTGGAAGATGTAGGTCAACTTTCACGTACAATACACCGACAAATTCGCGTCAATAAAGTTGTCGCTTTCAAACCAATGTGGTGGCTTTCAGGAATGAACCAAAACAGGAACAACCTCACCGGTGAAGTTCTGGCGTACGAGGCAATTCACGGCGCTGGAGGTGCTGTAGTGCACCTCGACCCTGCAGCATCGGGCGCAGGAGACAAAGAGTACGATGAAGACGACATCGAGTACTTTTCAGGAGAACGAAATGTTCTGGATGCGCAAGGCGACGATGGTGAAATCGTGAGTGGAACAACCTCCGCCGCGCCCTTGCAAGCCAACGGGCCAGATCTTTGGGAACCAACGGAAAGCGATGACTCAGTCAACAGTGATGCTGCACCAAAACCTGTAGGTGCCTACCCACACGCACGGCGAGTTGGCGATTTATTGTATCTCTCAGGAGTTGGCCCTCGCCAACCTGGAACCAATTCGATACCAGGCGGTCCCATTCATGACGCAGATGGAAAAGCACTCAATTACGACATCAAGGCACAAACCCATGCGGTTGTTGAAAACATTGCTCGAATCCTTGAAGAAGCGGGTGGTTCAATTAACGATGTGTTGGACGTCACTTCATTCCTTGTCGACATGGATAGAGATTTCAAAGGATACAACGAGGTTTGGGCTGAAACTTTGGGTAAGGTTGGACCAACTCGCACAACATTAGCGATTCGAGCCTTACCGACACCAATTGCTGTGGAAATGAAAGTCATCGCCAAGGCTCCGAGCATAGAATGAGTACCGGTTTCCGACACCATACCACGACATTCGATACAACATAATAAGGAGTATCGTTGCTTGAAGTCGAATGCGGGTCCTTTAATGGCCGGAAAGCGGGGAATTTAAATGGCAATTTCTACATCGAAAACCATGATTGCAAGCGCAACCGATGAAGTGAAAAACAAGTTGAAACGTACCACAGGTCTTGCTGGTGTGATCATCATTTCACTCTCTGCCATGTTACCTGGCATTTTTGTGACGCCAACATTTGCTGCTGAAATCATGGGCCCTGGGATATGGTTGGCTTATCTCCTCGCTGCTTCTGTTGTTCTTCCAGGTGCCTTGTCGAAATCCGAGTTGTCATCAGGCATGCCTTCCAGCGGTGGGTCGTATGTGTACTTAGAGCGTACATACGGGCCACTTATTGGGACCATTAGTGGTTTAGGATTGTGGGCTTCATTCCTTCTCAAATCGGCTTTTGCACTGATTGGATTCTCTGCTTACCTCATTGCCGTCACCACATATTTTGACGTCGAGATTAGTATAAGGGTGCTCTCGATGAGTGCTCTTGTCCTCATCACGATGGTCAACATTTTCGGTGTTTCAAAGGTGAAAGCCATTCAAACTCCGATTTTACTCTCGACAATCGGCTTACTCTTATTCATCTGCATCGCTGCTCTTTTTGTTGATGACTTTGATGCAAAGCGGCCGTTGACAGAGGCCTTTGATGCAGGCGTGTGGTCGCTAGCAGAAGCTGCAGCATTCGTATTCGTAGCCTATGCAGGGGTAACAAAGGTCGCTGCTATCGGCGGTGAAGTCAAGAATCCTGAACGCAACCTTCCTGCTGGGATAATGCTCTCTTTGCTGATTGCAACAGTGCTCTATACGGTAATTGCCTATCTGATGATGGCTGCGATCCCTGGTGAATGGTGGCTCCAAGATGGAGTCGTTGTAGAAAACCCAATTTTTGTTTTCGCTGAGAAAGTCGCGGGAACGAAGTTTGGAATATTCGCTGCAATCTTGTCTGTTCTCACAATGATTTCAATGGCATTGGCCGGAATCTTGGCTTCGTCGCGATTTTTGTTTGCTATGTCTCGAGACAACCTACTGCCTCAACCTCTTGAAGAAGTCAATGTCCGGTTTGAAACGCCTCATTGGCCAATTTTGATCACTGGAGTTGCTATGGCTTTAGCCATCCTCTATGTCCCATTGAAAGACGTCGTTAAATTGGCATCTGGATTCAAAATTATGATCTTCATCATGATTAATACCTGCGTCATAATTCTTCGAACAACAAGTAAGGAGTACGGTTGGAATCCAAAATACAAAGCCCCATTTTACCCCTATATTCACATCTGGGGTATCCTTGCTGGCGCTGTACTGATTAGTTTCATCGGCACAAAAGCCTTCATTGGCGGTGGCGCTGCCGTCCTTTCAGGAGCTGCAACCTACTACCTCTACGGTAAAAAACACGCCATACTCCAAAGGACACCGGTGCAATCGTTTCGAAAGCAGTTCCAATTTTCGACTCCAGCAGAACATGAACGGCGCCTTGCTGCCTTCCATGCTGCTGACCTTGGAGGTAAGAATCACCTCACTCTGCGTGAATTTCAAAGCGCTTTGAAAGCTCTCGGTTTCGAATACTCTGTTGATGAATCACGATGTATATTCCACAACGCCGACATGGACGAAAATGGAGTCATCGACATCGATGAATTTTTCCTTGCCTTCGCACCTGGAAGTGAGGAAGAATGATTACCACGTCATACTCATCAAAGGCTCAACAACGCTCGTGAGCACTACCGAACAGATGGTTCTGCCTTTCCAGCAAACAAGAGCAGGAAGAAGCCACAGCAATTCAAAAAAGTCACTCGATGCACCAAGCGGTTGTTCGACCGACATCTCATTCAACCCGAGTCCATGAACCATCGGTACCGACATCCCAGTACTGCATCTCAGTACTTACGTCAACATACCATCCGCTCGAGCCTTGCTCCGTACCAGATATAGCTTGCATCACTCCAACTTCAGCAGCTTTCTTAGCAAGAGATGCACGTTCATCATCTTGAATGTGAGGCGGTGATAAGGATGCTTCCTTTTCGTCGACTGTTTCTAAATCTGCATGGTCAACAAGGTCCGAGCCTAGGTCGGATTCCGTGCTTTGGTCGTCCTCGAACTCCTCATCATCAAAACCATCTTCGGTCCATTCAACATCTTCTTGATTCGCCTTGCGAACCAGAACGACAAATGTAACCAAAATCAAAGCCAACAAAAAGATACCAAGACCCATGGCCGTGTTTGTAGAACCAACCGCACCCCCCAGTAAAACAGATTCAACATCAAAGTAATTCTGTGAGAGAAGACCGTTCCAGAGTACGTTGCAAGAACGATCGTTTCCAGAAGTGGAAATATCCAACTCCCATGTATCAGAAGTCACATGTTTAGCAGAGCCCGAAGTGCAACTTATGGTTGTATTTGCAGGGTCTACTTCGACCGAGTTGCCGTATACGTCAACCGATTGAACCCTCAGTAGAACCGTATCTCCTTGAGCAATATTCTCAAATTCCATGGTCGAAACAATACGAACTGGTGTTCCTGAATCAACGGTGAGATCAAGAACATGTGTAGCATTATCTTGTTTTAACTCGAGAGAATATGTTCCTTTTGAGCGGCCGGTAAAATCCCAATAACCGTCACCTGAAGATGAAGCGACCAGCGTACCAAACTCCCCGTCAAGCGTCGTAATGACTGCAGTAGACGGTGCTAAGTTTCCGTGAGCATCTATGGTTTGGATGAATAACTCACTGGCAATTCCTGCTTGGACAGTCAGACCGTCTTCAAAATTAGTCACTAAATTTCTCGCATCGCCAGCAACGACCGTTAATCGAACCGTGGCGAAGACTCCGTCGGCATTAGCTCGAATCTCATGCCCACCTACAGTGGTTGGAATCCAATGCAAATCTGACAACAAGATGTCGATTGTTGAATCAACGCCATCGACGGTCCAATTCAATCCAATCTCCTCAAGTTGGTTTGAGTAAGCATCAAAAAACTGTGGATTGAGAGCCAAAGGTGTGTCTGATGGAAGGATGATGCCATCGCCGTTGAGTTGGATAAAGGCCAACTCTCCCGGACTTGATTTCACTTGGAAGACCGGCTCGAAACGAATGCCTGTCGAGACATCAAACCAGTTCCCCTCAATTCGCCAAGTAAGAGATTCTTCAGGAGTCACCACAGCATAGCCCGTAAAAACCGAATATTGGGAACTGTTACCATTGACCAGCGTCATCGTTCCGTTGACCATCCACTTGTTTCCAACCACATCAGTTGCGATGAAGGCGACCGTGCTTTGTCCGCCTGCAGCGAAACTCGAAGAGACGAGAATTAACTCTGCGTCGATAGCAGAGCCATGAACGACATCGACCGACAATGTGGAAAGAACCCCGTCATCATCGACTCGTAATTCATGCGTACCAACTGCACCTGGCGTCCAATAAACGGAACCATCGAAGTTTGAAAGTGCGCCACTCGAGACAGTAAAGTTTGCCAGTGGTGGAGTAATCGTACCTGAGTAACCAAGGGAGTCTGTGCGCATTGCAGCAATCTCATACGCCACACCTGCAGTGAATTGTTCACTGTTCGAGAGCACCGTTACTTGCGAAATGGTTGCATCGGCTGGAACAACACGAATCGTTCCAGAGCCTGTAACATTACCGGCTGAAACATTGACTGCCCAGAGTCCTGGGTGAGTGGCAGTAAACCATCCGGATGGGATAATACTGCCATTCTCTACTTCCCAAACACGGTTACCGGCGGTCGTGATGTTCATCTCAAATCCGTTTATGTCCACTAAACTTGGAGTCATTTGAAGCGCTGAGCCACTACGGACTTGCATACCCTCATCAAACACAAATTCGTGAGGAGCTCCTGCGGAGACGACAAGAACATCATCATGTTCCATCTGGTAGAGTCTGGCTCGAATTGAGTATTCCCCAATGTCCATGGGAGTCCATAGAGGCTCACCAGTTCCAATGTACATGCCGTCAATGGTCCAGACTACATTCGATGCTGTCTGTGCGTTTCCACGTGCATCCAAAAGGTCAGCAGTAAGAGTGACCGGCAAAAGTACATCTGCAGTTAGGCTGGTCACTTCGAGGCTTTGACCCACTCCAGAGGTAACGGTAATGTTCATTGAACCAACTAAACCGTTGTGAGATGCTTGAATCAAAACCGTACCTGCAGACCATGGATAGAATATTCCATCATCAGTTATTGAGCCGTTCGAGCAACTCCATACCACTTCACCTGAAACTTGATTGTTCAGATTGTCATACAATTGGGCTGTAAACATGATGACTTCATCTGCAGTGATCGAGACCAAATCTGCTGAGAGTTCCACTCGAACAGGCTGGATGCCACCCTGCCTGGAAACGAGGCTTTCATCTTCAAGCATAGAAAACTGAGGTTGTGAGATTGAGAAACCATGGAATGAAAAGAGCATTACGCAAAACAAACTTAGAACGAGGGTCTTGTAGTCATTTGCATCTTTCATAGATTCACCTTTTCTCGTCAATGTGTATCAATGATTTGCTTCTCAATCTTTCCATTCGCCCCAATCAGCATCGCCTTCTTGGCGATACCACCATGTGCTGTTTTCGTCCTGTGCCCATTCGGTTCCGTCATCATCAACCCGATGTTCGACTTGCCACGAAGAGTCCTCTTCCTCGATGCGAGGTACTTCTTTCGCTTCCGGTGCAGGTCCAGTAGGACCTGATGCTGGAGCCGGACCTGACGGTCCAGGAGTAGGACCTGTTGGTACGTTTGATTCATCGTCGTCATCGTAGTCATATTCCTCATCGTCATCATCGTAACCCGAGTCGCCACCACGTAGCATCGAGACCAATAAACCAAGAATGACAATGCTTACAATGACCAGAAGACCAGTACCAACGTAGTACAAAGGTCCGCCAGCCTTGAAGAATCCACCAATGTTTCCTTCGACTTCGATGTTCCTTTCTTCGGTTACTTTTCCAGCGGTGATGGTTACTGTTTGCTGTCCGTCATCCAGAGTAATTACGTTCCAAACGCCTGGTCCTTGTTGCAAAACTTCTGCTCGTCCAGTCGCATCGACATCCGCACTTGGAGGCACTTCAATCTGGTTAAGATACATATCAAAAGCCTTTACAGTCACTGTAAAGTTCGACAACTGGTCTACCGTACTGGAAGAGATTACAATCTCAAGTGAGTCGACAATACGTTGAGCTTCAACGGTGACAACAACAGTCGCATCGGTTGAGCCAGTCGTATACTTCAATGAATGAGCACCCGCTGAGGTTGCCAGGTAAACGTATGTTCCTTCACCCTCACCTGCAGTGATGTTGGCAACAGTGACGTCGTTCTCTAACCATTCAACACGTTGTGGGAATGTGTTTCCATCCGAATCTGTTCCTGTAACGGCCATCGTAATTTCTTCGCCTGCAGTTTGGGTAGTGGCGTCGAGAACGGCCACAACGAGAACGGCCTCACCGTGGACCACGGTGACTGAAACCTCATCACTGATGTTGTAGCCAGAATCGCTTACAGCTGAAGCGGATATCGACCAGTTTCCAACTTCCGAAGCATCCCAACGCATATTGTTGGCAAGCAGTTCATCAGTAACATCGGAGACATCACCTGTGTCAAGGTTGGTCAAATACCATCCAAGAATTGACGAATCGATTGGGTTTGAGTCTAAATCAGCGAGAGCGGAAGTAAAATCGATGTGTTCATCGGAAGTTAGATCGAAAACTGTGTTTGTTAATCCATCACTGCCGGTTGCGGTAATGGAAACAGAATTCAAGTCGCCGTGAGATACGGTGACATTGATACTTACTTGATGAATCACCGTTCCATCGTCATATACTGCAGTAATCGTGTAATGTTCAGTTGATGCGAGATAAGGTACAAACGATGTTTCATCGCCAATTAACTGTTCGAGAGCAGTTTGGGACGTCCAATCCGGATGAATCAAACTCCAGTTGGCGGAAACAATCCAACGGTTGTCTTTCTGATCGTATGCTTTGACCTTCACATCAAGAATATCATCTGAAGTGATATCGAAATTTTGCCAAGTCGAAACATTGTTGTCGACAATTAGAATGAGCGACACAATGGCTCCTTCTTGTACCGTGATTGTGATCTCGGAGGTAATCGTTTCATAGGTGGCTTGAATGATTTTGGCACCTCGTGAAGTCGGTGACCAAATCGCTGGTGCACCTGGTAACAATTGACTGTCTTGTGGAGTAACCCAGTTATCGAGTTCGAGAAGAACAGGCAATCGGTTTCCACGAATATCAATACGAGTGGTGTTAATCCAGACTTGTTCATCAGCAGTGATCGAGGTCGAAGATGCTGCAAGTTCAAGACTTGCCATTTCGCCATGACCGACGGTAATTAATAAAGAGCCAGAGGCACCTGAAGTTGATGTCAAGTTGAGGTACCAATCGCCGACATGGTCCGGGAAATACTCATCCGTAGATTCACTGTAATTTCCATTGGTCGTAGTCCATGTGAAATCACCAGCTTCGCTGTTATCGATAATCTCGTTTCCGAACTGGTCGAAAAGTGTGTGCGTAACTGCACAGAGTATTCCAGCAGGAACTTCACCTTGGCAACCTTCAAGGACAAAATAGGCCGGAATGCCCGTCTCGACAAGTACGGATACAGAGATGGTTTGTGGAGTCATCATGATGCCGTTCCAGGTCACATCTATCGTTTGAGGGCCACTCGTAAACGGCAAGAACAATCCTTCGGCAGAAGAATCCATACTTCCATTGCTCGGCAAGTAAGTGATTGTTTGACCAGGTACAGTGTTACCAAATTGGTCGACGACGTATGCACTGATTTGCAAGGAGTCGTCAGCAGAGATACTTGCTGTTTCAGGTGTGACCATCAATTCCACTGGCGCCCCTGGCGTGACGGTTACCGTTTCACTGCTGCAAATAATTCCAAAGCATGCAGATACGGTATGTTGACCTGTTGCATAAGGTGTGAAAACGCCGGACTGGGTAATCGAACCGTTGCTAGCACTCCATACAACCGGCGCGCCTGATGCCATGTTGAGATGGTCATATACGACGCTGGAAAACGATACAGTGCTATCCGCATCCGTCGTTGGCGCAGTTGGTGAAATATCAATTGTAGTGACATCGGTATGGTTCAGCAAAATCATCGGGCGTTTATCGGCTGTTGCATGTTCGCTTGAGTAGATATTTGCCATGAGTGTACCTTGATTCGGAGTACCAATAATGATCCACGCATTGTCGTTGTCAATCAGCATCCCACTGACGCCGATATCAAACCAAATCCATCGGTCTTCGTTGAGGCTTGATTCAACAAAGCTGGAGATTGGTGTTGCTTCATAGTCGACACCTGCTTGCATACCAGGCATGCCCCAAGCACCGGAAGATGCACTGGAGGATTCATTCCATGTCGATGAGGATTGAGCCCATAGAGGGTTGATAATACGATGCACACTGAAGGTCATTTCAGATGCGCCACCGGTTGCTGTCCAAGAATCGAGGTAGAATCCTGCACTTGCTGAATGAACATTTGAATACATGGCGAGTGGAACTTGTCCGTTGTCCAACGCAAAGGTAAGGTGGGATTGGAGTCCTGAATTCGAACCAAAGTTGGTGCCGAGTTCCAAAACATCAGCACTGCCAAAGTTCGTCGATGGGTTGGCTTCGCTAAGATGGGCCTCTCGAATGTTCGTGTGTCCGAATTGAGACACTTCGTTGCCAGTCTGGAACGTATAGGTGTAGGTTAAATCGCCGTTATCGACGTGGCTAGGTGAACCAATCGCAAAGCTCCAACGTGGTGACGCCGGCCCTGGAATCGATTGGTTGACACCCTGTACCCACCAAGTAAACACTTCACCGTTCGAAAGTGAATCCGCAAATCTAAACGTCGTTCCAGTGATTGCAGAGGACTCCCATGAATTGAATTTGAGTACTCCAGTTTCGTTTGCGATGGTTAGAATGTATCCCGTCGCATCGGTAACTGGCGACCAAACGAGAACTGGTCGGTCATCCGATTGAAGTACAGCGCCGGACACGTTGTAAAGCACTGAGCCGTCTTGTGGAGATGTTAGAGTCGGCTGAGTCGGAGGCAAAATGCCGTTTACGTTATCGACATAGTCGATGGTAAGTTGAGGTCTAAACAAGGAATTGCTTCCGTCCGAAGAATAGAATGCGTGGCTTGTTGATGGTGAACCGACCGTTTTCAATAGAATTGTCATCGTCAAATTACCGTTGGCAATATTGCTTTGAGCCAGGCTCGTTAAATCCCAAGAAGCCCAACCTGTCGCTGGACTCAAAGTGAGTGTTGAGCGAGTAATTTCGCTGGACTGGCATGGAACATTCGTGTTCCAATTCACACTCGACTCTACAAACGAAGAGCAAGCGTGTGCAGACACAGTGGTAGCAGATGTTCCAGTTACACCTGTCCGATATAAACTGAGCAACATGGATGTGGGTGTGATCGCAGCAGGCCATGGAAGCGAACTCAGGTCAAACTCCATGAGAATTTGACTTTCGCCAGTACCCGACGCTGAAGTTCCTAAATTCAATGCACTGGATAACCCAAGGTTCACTGTACTCGACGAAGAGATTTCCGCATCCGGTACTGCTGGCAAGAGACCTGTTTCATCAAAGATGGAACCACGTGAGAGGGTAACTGAGTAATTCCCAACGCCATCAGTAGAAGCATCAGCCGGTTTTACTTCAGGGATACGGAATTTGTGAACGCTTGACCAATGACCAATACGCACATCTTGATCGCCTCTTACGCGCCAATACTTCCATTCATCAGCCTGTTCGAGACCTTCAATGAACGCCGATAGATTCTGAGCATCCCAAGTGATGTTTAAGTCGGTATCAAATGTGGACGAAGTCGAATTGTAACACTCAAGGTCTTCGACCATACGCGAATCCATAGCACCGCAAAGAACCCATTGAGTTTGATTGGTATCGGCTGATGTCCAATTGTTTTCAACACGTTCTGCTCCAGCTGGAATTGGCGAAGTAAGGTTCCAAAGCGTCGAACCGTCAAGCGGCTCAAGGTTGGATGGACTGGTTGGATTCCACGGTGTATCGAGTTCGTAACTTATGGTGAGTTTTGGACGGTCGTCTATGTCTGCATTTTCACTGCTGGCAATGTAATATGTTCCCGAAACACTTCCAAACGATTCTTCGGCTTGTAGAATGATGTTGAGGCTTTGTTGACCTCTCTCAACGGCGTGCTGAAGCATTGATGTTACATTGATCTCAAAGTCCGTGGATTCATTCATCCAGAAACCTCTCGTCTCAGGAATCATGGAGTCACCAGAGTGGTATGCGCCGATTCCAACCCAAGAGGTCGTGTTGTTACCTGGGTACGCCCAACTCGAAGATTCATCCCACTGCGTAACCATTTCTGAAACGGTCACAAACACATTTCCGCTACCGGAAATGCCAGTAAGCGTCAATGTTGCATTCGTCACTTCGTAGATTGCCGGAAGTGGTAACGAGGAGAAATCCATCTCGATGAGAGAACTGGTTCTTAGAAGACTGTTGGAAGGACTGCGACCGATGATGAGGCTTTGGGAAGCTCCATTGTTGGCAAAAATACTGCCTCCGTTCAGTGTCGTGTCCATGCTGAGCATTGGGTAGCCTTGTTCTTCGACCATCGAACCTTCTTGCAGTGTAATCCATGCACGTGTAGAATCTACTTCTCCAGAATCTGCGTCTGGGACGTGGAAAACGGTTGAGGTACTTTGAGGACCAATCATTCCGAGTAGAATCGGTTGAACGGTCCAACGAACGGTTTGAGAATAATCAACAGGAGAAGTCGGCAAGAACGTTAAATTGGTCAAATCGAACATTGTTGGAAGGTCGCGTGAATCGAAGGTGTATCGACCTGCCATGTCCTCGACCGGGTCAGCAAAAACATGCACTCGCCATGCATCAGCAGGCACAGTTGATGCATATGTCCATGAGAAAAGAGGAGTTTCATCAGCAAGCAAAGCATGAGATGATGCATCCCAAGACAGTGAATCGTTCGCTGGTCCAGCGTTGACACCAGATGTTGCGGGTACTGCGCCTGTGCCGTTGGACCATGTTAAATTCAGCCAAGGATGTTGAGCTGAAGCGCCGTCAGTGGAAGTGAAGGTCACAACATTGGGTCCGTTGGAATACGAGGTGATGTCATTTGATGCGTAAATGGCCAGCGAAAGTGTTGATGAACCTGCCGTAAGTGCTGCTTGCACGGCTTCACTTACGTCCCAATTCATCCAGTCAGAAGCAACCGAATCCTGTAGATCTACATAGGGCCCAAGGTCAACACCGAGGTCACGAGCACCTGCTTGTGACCAATTGTTGACGCCGTCGTACGTTAGGCCGTTTGCGGAAGTGTTCCAACTTTGATACACAGGCCGTACAGCAATTGGTTCACCAACTGCTGAATTGAACTCAGAATACAGATTGAGTTCAGCACCCGTTATGCGAGCGTTTGCCGGCTGCGGCAAGGAATTCAACGGAATACGAATCAACGAAAGAGCTTGCACGTTGTTGCTGGTTGCACCAACTTTCAGTTGCGTTGATGAGTCATAGGTACTGGACGAACCAGAACCAGATTGGAGAATATATGTGTCAACAAAGTTCGGTAAATTCAAATCCGGCATGGCTTCTCTGTGATGCAATTCAACTGAAGCACAAGAGCCGTCAGCACAGGTTTGCCATGTGGTCAAATCTGGAACCGAGAAGGTAAATGCGTTTGACCAATTTCCAATTTGGTTGGTCGCTGAGATTGCTCGGACGCGCCAGTACCAAGTTGAACCGTCGTCCAAATCAGTGGCTGGGGTGTAGGAGAGATTCGCTGCATTAAACCCAGCATCGTTCCATGAAGTGCTGGTGAGAAGCGAAGCTGAATCGAACGTTTCCGTTTTGTCGAGTTGGACTGCCCAACCACCGACGGCAGCAGTATTTCCGAACGACCATTCAAGCGTTGGGCGTTTAATCGGAGTTTGGTCAACGCCCGTACCCATCGACCATGAGCCGTTGAGTGGAGAGACCGGCATTGGGTCCACTGGAACCACGTTTGAGCCCGGCACATAGACAAAGGTCAGTTCCGGTTTACGCACATCTGCAGCAAATCCTGGATAAAGTTGCACTTCTCGATCTGAACCCGAACCAACACCCAGTATACCGATCATAAAGTCAGCACTGCTGTTTTGGCGCATTGCGTTTTGAACACCCAATGTGACGTTCCAAGAGATGCGGTCACCGTTTGAAAATGTGGAATCAAGTTGAACTGAATCGAGCAGGGAGGAACGCTCCGAGCCCTTTGCACCTGCAGTTGCCCATGAATTGGTACCGTCGTAGGAGTTCCAAGTTGCGCCGCTATCGGTCCAGTTACTGAGCGTATTTTCCCAAACGCCAACACGCGGTGAATTTGATGGGGTACTTGCCACCACCATCGAGAGTTGTGCGGATTCGACAGCGTATCCCGCCGGTAGGAGATTCGAACGGAGGTTGCAGTTCATGAGACCGAGTGCCTCAATCGGGTAAGTGTTGTACGAGATGAGAATTTTTGATTCATCGTTGTAGTTTTGATTTGGCGTACCGCTGTCGATGTAAGTGTCAAGGCATTCAGGATACAATCCGTCAGAGGTGCCGTTTCCATGCTTCATTCTAAATTCTGAGCGTTCACCGCCAAGCCAAGTGCTTTCAAGAGAACTGACGAGGAAATTGGATGAGGACCAAGGTCCATGTCGGCCGTCAGAATCAAGATAAGCCATTCTCCAGAAATACATGTTTCCAGCGGTCAAAGTATTGTCACCCGTCATGTTGAGTATTCCGTCGATTGGCGAAAAATCATTGTCTATACCGGTGTTAATCGACATGGTAACATCTCGGAATTGTTCATCGGTGGCCATCTGCAACAACATCTCGTTGTTAGTGACCGATGGAGTCCAGGTGATCGAAGGAGTGAGATTAGCAGTGAAATTGTGTCCCGATTGGTTCCAAACTGCTTCATCCTCGGCGGGACCGGTAAGGACCACATCAGCAAGCGGAGAACTTGGGCCCCATCTGTAACTGACAAAGATGTGCGGTTGGGTTGATTCAAGCGAGGCTTCAGTACTGAAAAACGTCATGCTTTGTGTGCCTGTCGTGGAGTAAGCATCGTCTTTTCCTCTTGCAGCAATCATAAACTCTGATGCGTCTGTATCTCCACTCTCGACCCATGATTGCAGTACATCGGTGAAACCAAAACCAAAGTTGGAACTGGTTTGCGAACCGTTGAATCCAGTTGCAGATGCCGTCGATGCAAACACCCGTCCTCCGTCGGACCAACTGTTGACATTCGATTCCCGGATCCATGTCAACTCGTCTTCAACCCATTGTGTTGATGCCATTTCATGCATCGAAAGCATTGGATTGTTCGAAGCAGAATCGCGAGTTAGATTCACTTGCGCATCGAGAATTGTCGCATTGGAGGGCAGGCCAAGAAGAGGAAGATTAACTCGCAGATGAATGAGGGATTCCTTGTTGGAAGTGACGCTGGTTTGAAGTGTACTTGTAGAACCGTACTTTGTGTTCTTGCTCAATTCGTTTGAATAGGAATCTTCGATGAACGTACCAATATCACCCAATTGGTTCCGAGTCACCTCGATGCTGGCCGAACCATCACCGTTATCGGTTACAGTGTGATCCGGCAAGAGGAAACTTTCTGTCGTGGACCATTCACTAAGCGTATCGGTCGAATCAAGGCTCCTCACGCGGTAAAACACCTGAGAACCATTGTCGAATTTTTCAGACGTAGGAAGTGTGAACGAACCGCTTGTCCCGGACATTGAGAAACTGTTCGACATGGTCGAATAATGCCAAGCGAGATCGGTGAAATCCTTGAAGTCTGAATTGAGCGAGAGTTGATATTCGACATTTGCCCCAACCAGTGAATCGTAAGAAAGGGTTGGTGTTGTATCAGCTGTCAAGATGAGATCTCCCGTCATCAAAGGCAAACCATCGTTTGCGAAGTTTGACACAACTGAACCTCCGTTTCCGGCTGCGGCTGTGGATGTGACCATCACCAGTTCAGGGCGGTCGGTCACCAACGATGATTCGGACATCTTGCATTCAAAGTGAGAACCCAACCCGGTAAGAAGAACACTGAAATGAGATTGATTGCTTGATGCTGCCTCTTGAGCAAATGCAGTCACGTTAATGGCATACGTTCCATTCGAAACAGCCCGGAAAGGTGGTTCCCAAGCACCGCGGTCATTCGCACCATCTGCACCTGCATCGGCCCATGGAGAGGCCAAGTCCTTTTGGTACCATGTCACAATACTCGAGTTCCATGTACTTACAGGTGCTGCGTAGAGGTTCATGGCAGCTGAAGACGATGGTGTCGCATCACAAACAATGTTCAAAGTTGCCGATTGGATCGAGTCTGCAGAGGTGAAATTCATTTCAAAATCCATGAGGATTCTGCTCTCAAACCCGTTGACAGAAGTTCCAATGAACCCACTCGATGAAACATTGTAGTTGCTGGATGGATTCGCTTCCATAATGTGCGTATCCGAAAGAACAGTTTGCGTCGAAACAGCGTAGGATATTCGCTGTGAATCGTCAAGATTCTGCTCGAAATCGATGGACTGAGGCAGAAGGACATCTGCAAACAAGAACATCGATACAAGAAAGATGGTTAAAGCGGTTCGGCGGGGGGCAGTCTCGCGTGGCATGGGGCTCAATGCCTTCAAGCCCTCCTCCATATACTGTCTTTTCGCTTAGACCGCATGAAAACACCTCACGGCATTACAGTTGAGAGATTTAGAAAGTTCGCCATTTTGAGCAGAAATCTCTTCATTTGTGAGGAGAATGTTCAAGGAGGCTCGGCAACGACACTGACCCATGAGTGAACTATGGGTTGAAAGGCACCGACCTCAGTCCGTCACTGAAATCCGTGGACAATCTGCAGTCGTACAACGGTTGATCATATACTCAGAAAAGAAAGAATTTCCACACTTGCTGTTTGCAGGACCTCCTGGAACTGGAAAAACTACCGCAGCAATGGCTCTGACCAAGGACGTGTTTGGCCCTGAATTCCGCCGTAATCTCTTGGAAATGAACGCTTCTGATGAGCGGAAACTGGAAAGCATCCGTACCAAAGTGAAACAGTTTGCACGAACAGCACCTTACGGTCAAGCGTCGTTCAAAATTATCTTCTTGGACGAAGCAGATGCCCTTACCAACGATGCTCAGGGCGCTTTACGCCGCATTATGGAACAGTATGCGGAAACCTGCAGATTCATTCTCTCATGCAACTACTCATCGAAAATTATTGAACCCATCCAATCACGTTGCGCTGTGTTCCGATTCCGACCGTTAGCAGATGCCGATGTCAATGCCCAAGTTCACCATGTTGCCAAACAGGAAGGTGTTGAGTTAGCGGACGATGCTGGTGAAGCATTAACACGTATTTCTCAAGGCGACCTAAGAAAAGCTCTAACTGGACTCCAAGTGGCTGCGGCCTTGGATATGAAAATCAGCCGTGACCTAATCTATGAAACATCTGCAACTGCACCTCCTGAAGCCCTGCATCAGTACCTTATGGCCTGCAGAGACGATGGATTCCACGCCGCACGACGACGTTTGAGAGAATTACTGGACAAATACGGGCTAGCCGGTACCGACTTCGTGAATCAGCTTCACCGTGAACTTTACACAGCCGATTTTCTTACCGAAGAAGCAAAACTCGACATGACTGAATGGATGGCTGAAGTTGATTACCGATTGGTAGAAGGCGGTGGGGAACAGATTCAGTTGGACGCACTTACGGCTCGACTGGTCACTCATCTTCGCACTTAGTTTCACTTTCACTTTCACTTAACGGGCGTGAAAAAATCACTCCATAGGTTGCTCCCAGCCTTCACCATGACCAACCTTCTAAACCGCTCGCTGGACATCATGTGCTGGACTGCAGCTGCACCTCTCGTAAGGTATCTACGAGGTCGGCAATTGCAAAAGCAAACCCAAGAACAACGAGATATACATCGAATCAGCCGCCTGCTCAACAGGATACTCGTTGCTCACAGCGATATGCTGTCATGAAGCGTCTGCATCTGGTAGTTTTTCAACGACCAGCAAGTTCCAAACGTATTTGCGGGTATTTTCCCATGGGTCGCCTTGTTCAACGATATTGACGGTTATTTGATGTTCACCAACAGCCAAATCAGTTCCGAGTAAGAGTGCAAAACGCTGGTCGAGATCGCCATGAGGAATCAATTTCGAAACCAATGAACTGGATGTGGTATTGTTTGCAATCGATGCAGAGTTGTTGTCCCAGAAAGCAAGGTTGTTAGAAATTTGCAATTCATTGCCGGCGTTGTTGGTCAATTCAACCGTGACGTTGGCGCCTTCAACATTGAGATTGTCAGCAAGCCCGAACAGGAGCCAAATGTCGCCCGAAAGACCATCCCCCGATTCGACCTCCCACGTGAGCGATGATGATGCGCCCTTCATCTGTGAAAAGTTGAGATCATCGCCCTCATCTTGTACCAAAATCCACTTGTCAGCAAGTTGCGGAGCGACAATGTCACCCAGCGGTGGGTTCACCAGCAAGAAAGCCATTGCAAGGAAGGTGAATGTGTGAAGGAAACCGGCCTTGAACCAAGTCCCTTTCGTGTATACTTCATTCAGTGATTCTGGCAACACAATGCGATGGACCTGGGGAATCAGTGCGATGGCTGCCAAAGGAGCAAGATAGAGAATGTCGGATTTCTCAACAGTAGTGCGAGGCATAAGCACATACCGCATCAGCAGGGACACGAGAACAGAGAAACCGATAACGAGCCACATTGAGACCGTTTCTGCTTTTTCCTTAGTCACGTGTTTCACTGGATCAAAAGCCTCGATTCCAAGATCACTGCCGCTCCGCCGCTTCTTACGCTCCTTACCCTCATCCGCCATGCGCTTCTGCCGTTCTCCTGAAGCGGCGGCCATAGCTGTATTGAGGTCAACCATAGTTGTCCGTGATGCGTAGAGTGCATGAAGGCTACGGTGAATTTACATCACATTTCATCCGTATGGTTGAAATGGGGAATGCGACAGCGACCGATAAGCCGGGGTGGCGCAGTTGGTAGCGCGTCGGACTCATAGGGCAGCCGAAAGGCAATCGTATGACGTGCAAACTCCTTGCGGTGTCTGAGACATCCGAAGGTCGCGGGTTCAAGCCCCGCTCCCGGCACCAATCATCGAACAGGATGTCGGCACGAACCGGTTTTGTCACTGGTAAATGGCGAACCCTTGATGTGCCTCCCTCCTTTCGCTAAACCATGGTTGATGTCCCTTCTGCAGGCCAACGGGTTAAACTCGAAGTGGAAACCCGCAACGGGAAAACTCACATCGAGGGCGTAGTGCTGCATCCTGCAGCCAAAAACCACCTTACTGTTAAACTGGTCAACGGTTACAATGCCAGTTATCCACTCGAAGAAGTCACATCCATCGAACTGCTGCAAACTGAATCTGCCCCCAGCGTTGCAGATGCAGCAAAGCAGGAAAGAGAGACGAACGATGCGCTTCCACGAATCCGGATTCTGCACACTGGCGGCACAATCGCCTCCAAAGTGGATTACACAACCGGAGCGGTTGTGGCTCGATTTGAACCGGAAGAGATGATTGCTAGCCTACCTGAACTTGCCCTCATCGCAAACATCGAAGCGGTCAAACTTGGTAACATGTTCAGCGACGACATCCGCCCACAGCACTGGAACACCATGATACAAGCATCAAAGCAGGCGTTTGACGACGGTTGCGACGGCGTTGTTGTCACCCACGGGACAGACACGCTCCACATTTCCTCAGCTGCCATGAGTTTTGCATGGGGTGGCAAGGGTGAAGTCGCTCCTGGACGGATTGCGTTTGTCGGCTCACAGCGGTCTTCGGACAGAGGCTCATCCGACGCTGCTGAAAACCTTCTTTCGGCTGTACATTGGGCGGCCAATGGACCTCAGCCTTGCGGTGATGCTGGAGATGGAGTCGTCTTAGTCATGCATTCAACCAACAACGACGGCGAATGTGCAGTCTATCCAGGTACTGGAGTTCGAAAGATGCACTCTTCGCGTCGTGATGCATTCCAACCGGTGAACTGTGAAGCATTGGCCCACGTCACCCTCGACAACGGTAAATTGAGTCACTCATTGACCGACTTTTACGAAACGCTTCGCAAAAACAGTACCCCACGACCAGTTTGTGAACGCCCGACCACCTATGAAAAAAGTACGAGAATTGCTCAATTCATATCTGGTCCTTGGCTTCATTCAGAAGAAATTGAAGCCATTGTTCAGACGGGTGTTCAAGCAATCGTAATTCAAGGAACTGGACTCGGACATTTACCGATTGACGACCCTGGAAAGGACGCTCCAGAGAACACAAAAGTTTGGAGAGCACTCACTCGATGCATCAACAGAGAAATACCGATTATCGTCACCAACCAATGCATTCACGGTCCAGTCGACATGAACGTGTATTCCAAAGGCAGAAAACAGATGGAAATGGGAATCATGGGTCATGGCAGTGTTGCTGCACCGGATACTGTGGTTGTCAAAGTTCATTGGGCACTTTCCAACAACGTGAAACTCGAGAATGCTCTTGGCTCAAATCTTTGCGGAGAAGGGAATAATCTCCTCATGTCTTAGGCGCTTGAATGAAAAACCGAGAAGTGGTGGATAAGTTATGGCAGGCAATTCGAGTGAGCGCCTCGAGGAACTCCAATACAAGCGCGAGCAGGCTCGCCTTGGTGGCGGTCTCAAGCGCCAAGAAGCCATACGCAGCAGCGGTAGAGGCACAGCCCGAGACCGAATTGGGATGCTTCTCGACGAGAACTCGTTCATTGAAATCGACTCTTTTGTCACCCATCGCTCAACCGACAACGGAATGTTCCTTCACCACACCCTCGGTGACGGAGTTGTTGCTGGACACGGAACTGTTAACGGAAGACGAATCTACTGCTTCGCTCAAGATTTCAGCGTCCACGGTGGAAGCATGGGGGAGATGCATGCTAAGAAGATCTGCAAAATCATTGAGATGGCTGAACGAGCTAAAGTTCCAATCATCTGTATGTGGGACGGAGGCGGTCAGCGAGCTCATGACGGCATTTCCGCACTTGCAGGCACAGGAGAATTACTCGACCGATTGGTACAGTGCAGTGGTCGAATCCCGATGATCAGTTTGGTTCTTGGACCGGTCGTCGGAGTTTCTGCATTAGCAGCAAGCCTTGCTGATTTCACTATTCTGGGCGAGGACCATGGCCAGTTATTCCTGTCTTCACCCCTTGAAACCCCTGAAGTAATTGAAGGCGAAATTGACGCTGCTGGTCTTGGAGGTGCAGCATTGCACGCCTCGCGCTCAGGTATTGCCTGTTTGATTGCCGATGACGAGGAAGATGCGTGTACCCTTGCTACTGAAATCTTGTCCTACCTACCGGATCACAATATGGCCGATGCGCCTTTCGAAGAAACGGCAGACCCAGCCAACAGATTGAACACTGAATTGGAAACATTTGTGCCGGACAACCCGAACAAACCGTACGACATGGTCAAAGTGGTAGAGGAGATTGTCGATGATGGCATCTTTATGGAACTCTTTGAATCGTATGCCGATAACATCATCATCGGTTTTGCAAGACTTGAGGGTAAGACAATTGGAGTCGTCGGCAATCAACCGAAAGTCCTAGCCGGTTGTCTCGACATCGACGCATCTGTTAAGGCAGCACGGTTCATTCGCACATGCGATTCGTTCAACATCCCCTTGGTCACCTTTGAGGATGTACCAGGGTTTTTACCCGGCGTCGTCCAAGAATGGGGCGGGATTATTCGTCATGGAGCAAAACTGTTGTTTGCCTATGCTGAGGCTACGGTCCCTAAACTTACTCTCGTGACCCGAAAGGCATACGGCGGCGCTTATTTGGCTATGTCATGTAAGCATTTACAAAGCGACTACAACATCGCATGGCCGACTGCTGAGTTGGCTGTGATGGGTGCTGAAGGAGCAGTCAATGTCATTCACAGAACTGAAATCAAAAAGGCCCCTGAGGAAAAGCGAGAAGAAATCCGGCAACAACTCATCGCAGAATACAAAGCGAAGTTTGGCGACCCTTACGTTGCTGCACGAAACGGATGGCTGGATGATGTCATTGAACCGAGTGAAAGTAGACTGCGCTTATGCCGCGCTCTGAACATTCTCCAATCAAAGCGTGAATGGAGTCCACCCAAGAAACATGGTAACATACCGTTGTGAGACGCTACTGCTGTTGTTTGGCACGAGCAAGCAGGCCAACCGAAGCAGGAGCAGTTTCCTCGACCGGTGATTCCGGTGACGCAAGTTCAGTTGCACTTGTCTTTGAAGATGAGGATGCATCGCGCAGCACCACAAACAGGATGATAAGAATAACGAATGCAACTACGCTAAATCCTAAGACATAGAACATCAAACTCTCAGAGTCTGAATCATTCGAGTTAACGACCACCGCCGGTTCGTTGATTGAGGGAGTCATGTTGACCGTAATGTAAGCAACCGTGTTCGCTCCAATCTCGACATCGTAGACTGAGACTCGAACTTCAACCGACCCGTTGTGAGTTGCAGGAAGTGGCAGCATCGTAAGACATCGGTTGGTGAAATCGTTACCATCGTATACGCATGAATGGGTGAGGTTTTCAATCGTAGTTCCGTCCACTTGTATCTCATTTTGCTCAGGAATAACACCGTCGGCATCAAAGACCCACCATTGCAAACTCCCAGCGGTTGAATCGATGAGATTCAATTCTTGAAGTATCAGCACCGGTGCATCCGGAGAAGAAGTCACATTGATGTTCAACACTCGAACAACCGTCATCGATTGGTCGGTTACGTTAATCGTCGTGAGTGTATCAATTCCAGAATAATCGAGTTTTGGCGTGATAATGAGTTGCCCGGTTGAACGTACTACGCTTACAGATTGAGAAGAACTGTTGATCGTCCAGAATAAATTATCTCCATCGATATCCCACGCCAAGTCTGAAAGATTTACAGAAAGACTTCCATCTTCGACAACGGTCAAGTCCCAGTTGGATTCATTGACGATGATATCATCGTTTACAGGTTCCACATACAGGGGAACATCCAATTCGACCGGGACAGTGGTACCGTCGCCAACGAGCAAATGCATGACCGTTGCGCCGTTTTGGTCAGAAAGGGGTGTAAGAGTGAGGAATCCATCGGCTAACGAGAAGCTCACTGGACCATAGACGCCCTCCGTGTCCCCTCCAACCGTTCCAAACAAGACTTCGCCTTCAGGGTCACTCACAAACTGCGAAAGATTGACGCTCACCGAAGCACCGTCTTCAATCATGTTCTGCATCGGCACATCAGCAATCTTGGAGACCGGGTCGTCGACTGGAACCACTCGAACAAGTGTCGTCGTGTTTGCTTCATCAATCACGCCTCCACCACCAGCTCTCAAAACCATGGTGAGTTCAGTTCCGTCGACTTCTTCTCCATCAACGTTATGATAAATTTGAATTCCTTTTTGGTCTTGGTCAATGGTGACGGTGAAGTCCTCAATTGAATCACCCGTAAATTCTGCAGACTGAACCAACACGTCTTGCCCGTCCGGGTCATATGCGTATGCTGATGCATCAATATGGATGCTGCTGCGTTGCTCGACCTCAATGAGAGGAGCCGGTGAAATCACGACCAGTGGAGCATCAGTACGAATGAAGGAAAAATCGAGGGTCGTTGAAGCACCCTCGACAAAAATCCGAATGGTTGCTGTATGGAAACCTGGCGCTACATCTTGCATCGGGAACAAGCAAATCGCCGTTCCATTCGCATCAAATTGGCCTTCAGTAGCCTCCATGCCAGAGACAATGCAATCAATATTCAAATCCCATCCAGTCGGTAAATCAGAAAGGTTGCGCCCGTCTCTCATGGTCCAATCAGCAAAGAAATTAACCGTCACCTGTGGTCCGAAAGTTGTCGTTCCATTGGGCGAAATTCTCGTTTCGTTTACCAACAGGAAATTACTTTCGAGAAGGTTTTCAACAATGTAAGCATCAGAGTCGCTGACGACATGCGGGCCCAGTGGACGATTGAAAGCATCCCGGAAATGTTCGTGCGAACCACGCAACGTCACATCGAGATAATCGTTAATGTGTTCTGCAGAAATTGAATTTTGTTGGTCTTGGGTGAGTGATGCGTCCCCGTCGTTGAAGCCTTCCAAAAACGAGGTCGAGTCTTGATATTGGTAGTGATCAGCGCCAAGAATTTCCATCAGTTGCCATCCGAGGCCATCACCGTTCGATAAGGTACTTTCCACATCGCCCGAGGAAAACACCTCATCCGCTGAACCGGTGAGGAAAAGGCCTGCTGAAGGAGGTGCCGGCGAATGAATCCAATTTTCAGGCGCCAATTCATCCCAATGTTCATCATCCCATTCACCAAAATCAGCACCGATTCCAAAAACGGCTCTCGGTGGTTGAACTTGACCATGAAGCGTTGAATTCATCCAATACGGATAGGCACCATAGGCTGCAGCGGCCCCCACTCCATGACCACTCACGCCCCAATGGTTCAAGTCAAATTGGCCAAAGGTGCCTGAAATGGTACTGCTGCTGGTGTTGTTGAGTTGTTCCATGCTCCTTTGAACACCCGCCGTATGCTGAAGAATCGAGGTAAAATCAGTGGAATCCAAAACATCATCGTGAACTGCCACCATGAATCCCCTCTCGACTAAACGCGAACCGAAATCCATGTATGACCCCAATGATTCGCCTGAGTCGATGAGAAATTGTACATGAGGAAACGGACCATTACCCGCCATTTCCGCCCCCTCACCCGACGTCATTGCCGGATAGAGAAGCCTGTATTCGCGTTGTGTGGCGGTGAATCCTGAGCCTGTAAAGTAGCTGAAATCCTCCCAACCAACTGGGAAATCGACACCAGAGTGCGGTGTGGTGAACGATTGGTCCTCAGGCGGATGACTTGCAGACACAAGTCCAGTGAAACTTGGCAACAATAGCCCGACGAGGACCAATAGGCACATCGAGCGCATCCTCACATACATGGGAACCGTTCTCTCCTTCACTTCCTCATTCTAATCGCTTTGGGCGTCATGCGTAGTTTGCAAGTAGGTTTTCAGCATGAACCAATTGTGTGAGGAGAAGTTCCAGCGAAGGAAGAAAATCAGCGTATTGGGGCGTCCATAACCGCTTCCATGCTTCAAGATGCTGAGCTACAAGCATCCACCGACCATCAAGCGGTCGAGAAAGTAAGGTGGAAAATCGCGATTCGAGATCACCGGATTGGGGGCCATAGGTTGGGTTCAATCGTAAATCACATCCAGGGAAAGGGGAATCCGAGGCACCCCCTTTTTCGAAATTGACCATAAAATCAACTGCTTCGGTCTGCTTCAGCGATTCAAACTCATACGGCAACTCGAGTGTACGACGTCCAGGGACTGCTGAGATTCGACCGCCCTCTTTCAGCCACGCATCCGCTGTTGAACGAGCAGCTCCTCCTCCACCAACAATACCGAGAATTGCTCCGCCCTTGACGTCAACACCGTGGTGTTGGGCCAAAGTGACAACGCCATAACCGTCGACGCTTGCACACCACCATCCTTGACCGTCCCATCGTAATGCATTGACCGATTGTAAATCCATTGAATCATCGATGGTCGAGATAGCATCGCTGGCAAGTTGATGCTTGAGAGGTGAAGTGAGGTTCATCCAGACTTCGTTCTCAAGGCATTGAGTCGGAAGTTGTCTGCGAGCGGCTTCCGCAAGGTATGGGTTTTCTGGAGAGAGCGGCGAGACGGGCTCGGAATCGAAGGATGATGAAAGGCGAGAATCTGTGTCTTCAATTTCCATCGCTGCATCAATTGCTTTTTTGAGGAGAGCATCGGTCCGGAACTTTCCGAATGGAGCACCCGTGTATTCCCATTCTGGTGCGTTAGGTGCATGACCCGCATAGCCCCAACCCAATGCATCTTCAATGGCTCGAGTATCAACCAGATGCATTGAGGATTTCCTAGTACGCAACTCAACATCGTCGCCGAACTTTTCAAGATTTGAGAGTACCAAACCAAGCAAGAGTGGAGAAAGAGAATGAGTCACTGGACTTCCGGATATCGCATACCGGACCTGTGCCATGGGAGTGTCTTATGTGCCGTAGTTCTTCAACGTCATGGACATGCGACTTGAAACGGGGTAGGGTTGAAAAAGGGTGACGCGTTCAAAGTTACATGGACGGTTTCAATTTATCGAACCAAAAAAGTGGCAAAGGACTTATTTCTATGCTAACTGCTGGATTAAGTCTTTATTTTACTGCAGCAATGTGGACTGAGTTCAATTCAGCTCTCAGCGGATTCCTCGGACCAAGTTTAGGCGTGATTACTGGAACACTCGTGTTTTTGGTATTCCAAAGCAGCAAAAAAAATCAAAAAGAGTACACACAAGGTGGTAATTACATTACTTCGGAAGCGACTACGATTATTCGCGGTGAAGATGGACAATTGCGCCAAGTCGAAAGTCTCGTCGAAAAGGGCCGAAACCCGGCATTTTTAATCGGTTTCATTTATCTCATGATTGTCATCATGAGTGAGTTATCTTGGTCTGATCTCCTCTCGTGAGGATTGAAATGTCAGATATTCGAGACATCTTTGCGATGAAGGACCGCGTCAACGAGGGTTCAGCACCGATTCTAATCATCCTCGAAAAAGCATCGATGCTCGTCTGTCTCCTCATCGTCGTGGCAATAGGCCTCGCACTAAAGCTCCCATCCTGGGGCATAGGACTAATGTTTGGGCTCTCACTTGGACCAATCGTTTTTGGGCATTATTACTTCATCTACATCCGACCAATTAAACGAAGACAACAGGCGAAGGTTGAAGAGTAGAAGCCAACAGTACAGGCCAGTGATAAAATGTCCTTGATTTCAAATGTTCTTGACCTTGTAGGACTCGGATCCATCTCCGGTGTTGATGTTTTGTTCGCCGTAATGGCAATTGTTGGCACCTTTTTGTTCCTCATCTATTTCGTACTCATCTTACTTGGCGGAGTCGCAGATGGCGCTCTCGAGTTCGCTGGTTTTGAGACCGACTTTGACATGGGTGCAGAAGGAATATTCCACATGCTCACCATTCAAGGCATACTGAGT
>JABGTJ010000004.1 GCA_018691345.1 Methanobacteriota archaeon | reverse complement strand
TATTTTCACTTGTACAATTCAAGAGAACGCATGCGAACAGCTGTGGTTGAATCGGTACCCACTGCTAGCCCCACTTGGAAGGTCATTTAATCACTTGAGCTCCAATCGTTTTCACCACATCTGGGACAACCGACTTCGCTGTAATGATCAAATTCAATCAAGGTCAATTCCCATTCATGCCCACAATTTCGGCATTCAGCTTCAAACATCCTTCTGCTCATGAATGCCAATTGTTTCATGTCGTATTTATTCATTGGCCATCTTTCATTCTACCGAATGTCGATATTTGTACCATGCCTAGTAAGTGGGTTCCTGTACGGTTTGTGTAAAGTTGATACATCCAGGTCAGATGCTTTGATTTGTCAAGCCTGTTGGGCGATAGTAATTGGGACTAAACAGTGTGAAGTCTATTTGATTCAATGTATGATTTAATCGTTTTAAGGCCCAATCAAAGGGTCAATGCACATACCCACTGATTCGTTTTGACCCAATCAAAGGGTTAGCAGTGGGCCTTTTCATACGCTAGCGACTAAAATGGCCCACGCAAAGCCCATTCAAACAACGATTGTATTCGCATGGGTATTCGGATAAACCCTCTGAAGTTATCTGAATTTAATTATTCGATACAATAGTTTATCGAACCCATGCCATGGTTGGACATCATGAAGACTGACAGAATCTTTGTTTTCCTGCTTGTTGTTATGTTGCCGATGTCTGGATGTTTTGACTTTTTCGAGGGTCCAGGTGAAACTCTGCATGAGCACATAGTTCAAAATTCTGAACCTGAAAACAACGAAAATGGTTCCGAAGAGGAGGAGACGGAGTACGAATCCGATGAACCAAACATCCAACTCGAAGTTGATTCAAATGGTACGGAACCATCATCCGAATACGTCTACGTCAATGGAACCGTTCTTTCAGGAGCCGGTGAAGAGGATGACGTGGTCGTTGAGATCGCATTTGAAGAAGAATACTTCAACGGCTCAGCAGTTGGAAAATACGACCGTATGCAGAATAATACCTTAGACAGGGAACAAGAAATTAGCGATGGCGACACTTTTGTGCTTACTCTCTCTATTGAATCGTTGATGTGCAACACCGCTTTTAACCAGACCATCTACATTAAAATCGAAGAATTACATGAGAACGGAACGGTCCAATATAGTACAATTCTCAATAATTATTCAGTCGTTGTACCCGCCGATGAATCCGCCGAAGATTGTAACAACTCTAGTGGTAATAATACGGTAAATTCAAACACAGCTCCGGTCGTAACTGATGTCACTATTTCACCTTTGGAAGCCCTACAAAATGATGAGCTCACATGCAATTACAACGTTTATGACGCCGATGGTGATACACTAGTTGTAAATGTGACATGGTTAGTAAATGGCGTAGTCATTAACACCGATTGGCAATCTGATACTCTCGGATCAGCATTTAGTTGGGAAGATGAAGTAGAATGTTCAGTAACTGCCAGTGATGGCCAGCAAACCAGTAATGCCGATAATTACTCAATTACAATCTTGCCCGCATCTAGTTTTGTATCTAATGATGATGATGAAGAGTTGCCAGCTCTAGGGGCATTTGGAACCATGGCTGCTATTGTTGCAGGCATTTTCGCTTCTCATCGTAAAGACGAATGAGTGACTAGTCCTTTCAACCGTACTGGATCGTGAACTGCATGTGTATGGGTAGCGTTTGAAAAGACCCACTGCTAACCCTTGATTGCCACTTAACTTTGCAATGGGTATTCGAATAGACCCTCTGAACCTATCCGAAAACGATTATGCTGGGGATTGATTTAACTATCGATGATTATTGTGTATAATATGCGAAAATATCAGATTTGTGTTTTGCTGCTAATTTTTCTACTGCCCTTATCTGGATGCTTGGAAGCAGCAGACGAATATGATGAGAGCGAAACGAATTCCCAAGAATACATTGTGAACCAAGAACCACTAATTTATGGTGGATTCGGAAATTGCATTCGTGAATGTTACTACCAAGGAGATTGGTATGATAGTATTGTGAGTGCTTCTGATATTTTTGCAGTTGATCCTGATGGAAACATCTCTAATTTTGGAATGGATTGGGATAACGACTTCGAAATTGATTGGGCATTTCCTTGGGATTGGAATAATTCTTATTCTGAAACACTGTCAGAGTTTAATTACTCTGTGGTAGCGATTAACCCCCCTGCAAATTCAAATGACCCAGATGGCTCTTGTTACACGGATTACTTTAATTTGATTGCAGAGGACAACCATGGATTGAAAGAAATTCACCCGATGAAGTGGCGTTTCGATTGGGACACTGAAGAACAAGTTTGTTTGATGGGGCAACGTTCCTAATCATAGGCTCCCCCTCTGCTTAGATGGGTAATCATAGGATACCCTATGTTAAACGAAGTTACGCTACTGGCTTTTTTTTAGCACCGTTTAGGAGTTTTTTCGAGAGTTTAATATCGCATCCACAAGAGGTTCAAAAGTATCTCCATGCATGTGGGGGGAGCAGACATCTGCTGCCTTCGATACCGATTCAAAAGCGCCCTTAACAGCGACCGACCAGCGTGCTGTTTCAAACATCGATAAGTCGTTAGGGGCATCTCCAACGCACAACATGTCGTCAGTCGACCATCCCATGCGTTTCAATAGAATCTCAAGCCCGTTACCTTTGGACAGGTGGGGCTCCATCAAGTGAATTGCAAAGCCAGTTCGAAGCGCAGTCAAGTGCGACCATTCACTCTGGGCTAAATGCATTCGAATGGTTTCGAGGTCTTCATTTGGATTGAGGCACCATTCGCTTTCCCTCCACTGATTCGATTCAATTCCTCTTGGGTCAATATCCATGACCGTAGACAGCCATTCAGCAGCCTCTTTTGCTTCGTTTCCATCTGCTTGTAACAGCGGTTTGTCGAAACTTGGATGCCAAAGTACACCGCCGTTTTCACAACAAATCGGACCAGAGAGTTTGAGAAATCTCCACAGCCCATAGGTAATTGCTCGAACATTTCCGGTAGCCAGTACCACAGGGATGCCGTTTTGTTCAAGCCGTTTAAGTGCATCCAGAGCCCTCGTGTTGAGTTGCTTCTTTTCGTCGGTGATGGTGCCGTCAATATCGACTGCAACGAACTTTGGTGTCCAGTCCTTAGGTAGCCATTCCATGGTTCGGCCAGCATGCTGTTCATCATCAATTTTCGCCCTTGTTTATCTGGGGCTATAAGCCAATGAAAGCGAGAGATTATTTAAGGCCGCTCCGAGGGTGAAGTATGTCTAAGAGTAACAAGAGTGATGTCTTCCTCACGCTCGATGTCGATGATGCTCTCATTCCTGAGCCGGTACTCGAACCGAATTCACCTAAATCCCGCATACGCGCACTGAGGAAATCCGTTAAAAAATCCGTTGAAAACTCCCAGTCTGAAGTCCTTGATGCAGAGATTTTGGATGCTTCAATAGTTACACAAGCTACTGGAGTTTTTGATGTGAGTTGGCCTTTGCTTGGAATGGATTGTCCTGATTGTGCAAGTAAAGCCACCCGTGCTTTGAATTTCCTTCCTCAAGTGAAGTCCACCAAAGTCTCGGCTACTGCTGGAAAGGTGACCATAGAGGTCGACCTTGAATATGGTTCACTGTCCGAAGCCTCGTCAGTACTCCGTTCATTAGGTCACGCACCCGATGTTGCTTTCCATGAAATGGTCGGAGTTCGCAGTTCTCAAGTCGCTCAGCGTAACGAGGTTGACCAACGCAAACTGATGAAAATCATTAAACAACAACCCGGCATTCTCGATCTAGAAATTACGGATGATGAACGTATCCTCCTGCAATTGGCCACAGAAGTTTCGAAAGAAATTTTTGAAATCCGTGATGCATCGCTTTCCGAGATTATCGGTTCACCTGTGCGGTATGCTCCGGCAGAGTCGAACCGTATTCGCCCTGACCAATGGCGATTAATTGGTGGAGGCATTGCGCTTCCACTTCTCATATTGGTTATTTTTGGAGAACTTATGGGCCTATCTGAGTTCGCTCTCGGCGCTCTTGCTCTACCTGGTCTGCTCATTGGCGGTTCACAAATGTTCAAAGAAGCGGCTGCAAGCATTCACAACAAGCAACTTGGGTTCCAAGTTCTAACCAGTCTTGCTGTTATTGGTGCAGCCATACTTGGGATGTGGGAAGAAGCGCTTGTTGTTGCCATCTTGGTTGCTTTTACCGCACATTTGGAGGGAGATGCACTTGTCAAAGCGCGGAAGGCTATGCAAGGTGGCCTTGATCGATTGCCGCGTACAGCTCGAAAAATAAACAGCAGTAAACCAAAGCATGTGTCTCAACTTGCTAATTCAGGTTTCACATTGCAAATGGCAGCCCCTGCACCTCTTATCGGCGCTGATGGTTGCGCCCTTCCGGACCCCGATGCTTTGCATGAGACCGTCCCCATCGAACTCATCCGAATCGGCGATTCCATCGAGATTCGAAGCGGCGAACTCATTCCTGCTGATGGGGTAATTATTGATGGACATGGTTCACTTGACAAGGCACCTTTGACTGGAGAATCAGTCCCAGTTGAAGTGTCCAATGGCGATGAGATTCAAGCTGGATTGGTTCTTGCGCGTGGACCAGTCGTTGTTCGAGTGACGGCAGTTGGAGATAACACCCGTCTGTCTGGACTGATTGATGCGGTTCACACCTTCCGTGAAGAACCCCCTCGCTTACAAAGTAGCATTGAACTTTTCACCGCTATTTGGGTCCCCATTGTCCTTCTTGGAGCAGTCGCCATTTGGTACTTCATGTTCCCCGAAAATTGGAAAGTAATTCTGTTAATATGGGTCGTTGCATGCCCTTGCGCTTTGCTTTTGGCGACTCCAGTGCCGCACGCAGCAGCTCTGTCACGCTCTGCACACTTTGGGGCCATTGCTCGAGGCGGCGATGTAATTGAACGTCTCTCCCGAGTCAATCATATTCTCCTCGATAAAACAGGAACACTTACTTCTGGTAAACCTCGTTTAGGCGAGTTCATCATGTCGAAAGGCAAACAACGCACTGCTGCTCTCAAGCTCGCAGGTGGTCTCGAAGCACGCTCATCTCATCCATACGCGTTATCCGTTATGGAATACCTAAAGCAGGAGGAAGTAGTTCCAACTCCGGTATCAGCGCTCTCCGACATTGAAGCGGGCGTCAAGGGCATGGTTGGTGGAAAGGAAGTAATGTTCATCCGATTTGACCGAGCAGCTTCGCTCAAAGTAAGCGTTCCTGATGATTTGAAAACTGCTTATACTGCTGCTGAGGCTAAAGGTCACGGAGCAAGTTTACTGGTTCGAGGGGGAGTGGGGATTGCTCTCGTTACGTTCATTCATGACGATACTCATGCTGGCAGTAAGGAATTAATTTCTTCGTTAAGGGAGCGTTCAATCAACGTGGAAATCCTCTCAGGCGACCACCAATCAGCAGTTTCTGCTTTTGCCAAAAACGTCGGTTTACCAGAATCTGCTGCACATGGGGGGTTCTCTCCAGAACAGAAAGTAGACTGGGTAAGAAACCGTTCAAAAACGCACATTACAATGATGGTTGGAGATGGTTTCAACGATGCTGCTGCATTGGCACTGGCCGATGTTGGGGTTGCTGTAGGCACCGGTGAGACAGTGAACCTTGAAGCAGCAGATGTTTTGATTCCGAGCGATAATCCCCTCATGCTTACCGATTTGGTTGACTTGGCACGAAGCGCTCAGCGCATTCTCATCGGTAATCTCTTGATCACAGTTGGAATCACCCTTTCTTTGGTTGCTGCGGTCATTCTCCAACTGTATGACGAGCTATGGGTCGGCGTTCTTATTCACGAAGCATCGGTTATCCTCGTCATCTTGAATGGAGCACGGCTTGCCGGGGGAGAGGGTGCTGTGGCGCTCCTGCGTTCGATATTCACTTCATTATGGATTGACACCAAAGAAGCCTTCCAACTCTTCAAGCTGCGGTATCTGACTCAGTGATGTCACACAACACGTCTTTACGCGGCATGTTCAAACCTTAGAAGCATCTCTCAGCCAACGGTGAGAAGATGGCACGAGTTCGCGCAGACCCAGTGACAACCGCTCTTGCTCACCCTACACGCAGAGCACTCTACATCGCTCTGGCAAGTTCTGAAGAGATGAGTACTGTACAACTTCAGGCGGAAGTGGATGTTGAGCGTTACAACCTCTACCACCACCTGAAAAAACTGACATCTCTAGGTCTGATTGAGAATCACAGAGATGTCGGACGGGCTCGGTGGTGGAAAAAATCAACCCACATTGAGTTGCCTGAGATACTCACAACACGCTCTAACTCCTTCGCTGCCTCCTCACCTGCTTCAATCGAAGTCGCAGTTGGAGATGTAAACGCTCTACCCGCCACACTTTCCGATGCAGTCTCAGAAGCCGGCGAAATTCACATTCTTCAACTCGAAGGTTCTCGAGATCAAGTCGGCGCAAAGCGAGTGTTGGAACTTCTGGCTCAAGAGCACGGTATTGAATTGAATCTACCCTGGAATTTCCTTCCGGCTAGCATCGCTTTGATTGCGAAGAAAAAATAAATCCAACACTTAGAAGCAAACACCTCAAGAAGAGAGAACTGGAGCGGTAGGTATGAGCGAAGAACTGACAGTTGAATCACGCATTTCACCACCTGCTCTCTCTTGCCCTAAATGCGACGGTCTACTTCCCAATGAACTCGGTGAACTCACTTGCACACTCTGCAACGCACGTGTACGGGTCGACCATCCCGTCACCCGTAGGAAATGGAGCGAAGAAAAGCTTGGTTGCCCAGAATGCGGTAAAGTTCTCGTGGCTGGCGTAAATAAGCGGCCAGCCCATTTACGCTGTGCTTCGTGTTCGACCCACTTTACACTCACTCCACACATACCACGGGTGGAAGTTTCGTGCCCTGGATGCAATCGACAATTGAGAATGAAACGTAGACCAGGCGAACGGCAAATTGATTGTCCAGCGTGCTCCAAGAGTTTCAAGGTCACGTTCTAATCATCTGTTCTTCAGGCTGGGATTCCTCTATGTGCTAAGATCTTGCATATTCGTAATAATAATGCTCATCCTATCTATTATTAGTTTTTATTAAATAGTTAATAGTAAACCGCCGGCCATGAACAACAACCGTATGAGAGTCGTTTTCGTAAGCCTGATCATGATTTTTTCAAGTCTAGCTGGATGCCTTGGAGATGAAGAAGTAAACGCATCCGAAGAGACCACTGACAACCTAATCGATGGAAACAATACAACCATTATTGGCTCGTTGGGTACAGTCATGGTTTCAACTTACCACATCGGTGAACTCGTCAAAGGAATTGCTGGCGAGCATGTCGACCTTGAATACATGAGTCTCGATAACATTCCCGTACACGACTACGAACCATCTGCTTCGGATCTTATCCGTCTACAGAACGCAGATGTGTTCTTTTACCACGGCTTGGGACTTGAGCCTTGGGTCGACGCAACTCTTGATTCTCTAGGTAGCGCCGCTCCAACCTCCATTCAAGTTCACACCATGCCTGATGGCGAAGAGACGCTTGATTATGAGTCGCTGCTCGTGTCGAACCTTTGCGAAACTCTCTCTGAAGGGCCGTACGAATCGGTTCAACTTGTCGATGAAGAAGAACACGCTGATGACGTTGAAATTCACGCTGAGTTCATCGCACACAACTTTACTTTTGCAGAGGATGACCATGATGACCATGATGACCATGCCGATGAGGAAGATGACCACGATGACCATGCCGGTGAGGAAGATGGCCACGATGACCATGCCGATGAGGAAGATGGCCACGAAGGTCACAATCACCTCGAAGCAGAAGAAACAATCTCCAACCCGGCAGGATGCCCTGCTGACACAATGATCTCTATATTCCACTTGGAAGAGGGCGAATACGTCATTGAGTTCGACGCAGATCACCCAGAAGACTTCACAATGGCCGTCCTCAAGATGCTTGGTGGACACGCACACCACGACCACGGTGACCATGGAGATGAACACGGTGATGAGCATGGTGACGAACATGGCGAGGAAGGACACGGTGTTTGTCACGATATGGACGACCATACCAACAAGGACATCGACAATGAAGCAGACTGCGAAGCAGCCGGCTTCATGTGGATGGTAGAAGACGATCACGACGAACACGAAGGTGACTACTGCCACGATACAACCAGCCATGCCAACACGAATCACACCACTGAAGAAGAATGTGAAGCTGCAGGACACATGTGGATGGAAGAGGATGGGCATGACGGTCACGGTGACCACGAAGATGAAATGACAGCAGAGCAAGCTATGGCATCGTTTGACACAAACAACGATAGCCACCTCTCGTGGGATGAATTCTGGAGTCATTGGATTTCCGATGACCATGACGAAGATGACCATGACGAAGATGACCATGACGAAGAGGGCCATGATGGCCATGATGACGAACCTAGCGAGCAAGAGGAAGAAATGCTCATGGGTGTATTCATGGGTATGTTCAACGAATCTGACATAGATGACGATGGATTGCTCAACATGAGCGAACTGGAGCACTTCGTAGAAGACATCCACGCATTCGAAGAAAACACGGATGGCGCTGGAATGTTCTTGCTGATGTACGACGCAGACAACGATGGATACCTCTCTTTTGACGAATACATGTCGATGTGGAGCAATACTGACGACGGCCATGACGAGCATGAAGAAGAATTCCAACTTGCAATCCTTTTCCCAGACAACACATCAATGATGTTGGAAAATGACCACATGGAGAACAACTCCGGGTGGGACATGACAAATATGACGTTGCAGGAAAATAACATTTCCGTGAACTACTCGGTCGACGCAACCTATGGCACCATGGTTACAGGCATCGGCGGATTTGATGCTCCAGCCGATTCCTCCTGGTGGTGGTCCCTGTACCTCTGGAACGAAACCGCTGATTCCTGGGACGAGAGCCAAGTCGGCATCGACTCAGTCGTGATGGGGCAAGATGCAGATCACATCGCATGGGCTCCTTCAAGCGCAGACGCATCAATGCTACCTGTTCCTGAGGAACACCATGACGAAGACGAGCATGACGAACAGCTGGAAGACATGATGTTGGCTATGCTGCAAATGATGTTCAATGAATCAGACATGGATGTCGATGGATTGCTTAACGAAAGCGAACTCGAGCACCTGCTTGGCGGCATGGACAGTGACGACAGCCACCCTGCTGGTTATGTGACCATTCATGTAGAAGCAGAAGGCGACTACGGCTTTGCTCTACCAATGGATGTTGAATTCCATATCCTCGAGAGCGAAGGCGGTCATGATGACCACGCTGGCCACGATGACCATGACGATCATGGCGATGATGACCATGACGACCACGCTGATGAAGAAGGCGAGGACCATGCTGACGAAGAAGGTGATGAAGATCACGCTGGTGAAGAAGGCGAGGACCATGACGACCACGCTGGTGAAGGGGCCCTTGATTACGACCCACACAGCTGGCTCAGCCCACTTGCCTTCAAGGCACAAGTCACCGTCGTAATGGATGCACTTACCATTGCATTCCCTGACGGTGAAGAAGTCTTCAAAGCAAACGCTGCGAGTTACTCTACAGAATTGCTGGGTCTCCACGTCGCATTTGATGCTGCCTTCGGAGAAGCTGGAGTTTGTATGGCTGGAGGTCATGAAAAGACCGTTGCAGCGAACCACAACGCGTACTCCTACATCGCAGTACAGTACGATATCCAATTCATGACAGTCCACGGCCTTGACCCTGAAGGAGAACCTTCCCCTGAAGATATTGCAAAGGTTGTTGACTACATTAAAGAAGAAGGAATCGAAGTTCTGTTTGTCGAGGAATACACTGACGAATCTTCAGTGCAAAGCCTTGTTGATGAAACCGGTGTGACCATTCAGATCCTTTATACCATGGAAATGGCACCAAAAGACTCGGATGACAATTACATGTCCATGATGACGAAGAACCTGGAAAACCTTGTTGCCGGTATCGGTTGCTGATGGTGAAGTAATACAAGTACAGAACCGAATAAAGAATCAAAAAGAGGTGAAGAAAATGCATTATGTAGATACCCTTCCAATCGTTTTTGTAGGTACTATATTCGTCTTATTCTTCGGGTATTTGCTGTATGAATCTTTCTTGGTTCGACAATCGAATCAAGACAAAGATTTGTGATGAGAAGGCCTGAGTTGATTGTTCAAATTGAATGAAAGAACTTATCCGACATGGTAGTGCTTAATATGCAACCTCCAGCGGACGGTCAAGTGATGAAACCGACACCAATCCTCGACATCAAGGGTTTGACCGTCAGCCGTTCTGGCAAGGTTGTCCTCTCCAAAGTCGATTTAGCAATATCGAAAGGTGAATTCATTGGCCTCGTGGGTCCGAATGGTAGCGGTAAGTCAACGCTTTTACTCGCTATACTCGGCGTTTTGAAAGCCCAGCAAGGAACCATTGATATTTACGGTCATAAACCAATGTCAAGGAATATACTTGGTAAAATTGGGTGGGTCTCTCAAGCCGCTGCAGTGATGCCTAAGAACGTCCGAATAACAGTTCGTGAACTTGTCCGACTTGGAACTTTGAACTCTCGGAATATGTTTCTGCGAAGAAGAAGTATTCATCGAGAAAAGGTCGAAAGAGCAATGAAAATGGTCGGTTTAGAAGAGGTTGCAGAGCATGACATCGGTCGGCTTTCAGGCGGGCAACGCCAGCGTGCCGTTATTGGCCGCGCTTTAGCATCCGAGTCAGAATTCATTTTGCTTGACGAACCTCTTGTGGGCATTGACCGAGAATCTCGAAATTCCTTGTTGAAATTATTAGACAAATTATGTCATGAAGAAAATAAGACGATTCTCATGGTTTCACACGACCTTGCTGCAATACGTCAGACTGCGCATCGTATGATTTACCTCGAAGAATCAATACGATTCGACGGACCTACCGAAGATTTCCCTGATCTCACAAGCCTCGCTGGATTGCGTGGTATTGAGCCGGTTCATGGCCATGAACATGAACATAAAACCCCTGTTTCTGTTGTTATCCAAACCGGTGGCGAAGACCAAACGAAAAAGGAGGAAGAGTAATGGGGATAGGAATGATCGTTTTAGACCTGATTTCTCCAATTCTCGAGTTCATTGCTCCGATGGTTCCTGGAGAGATATTTCCATATTTCTTCACCATGGAAATGTTTCAACGTGCACTTGTTGCAGCAATAATGGTGACAATGGTGGCTGGTGTACTTGGCTCGTTTTTGTTGATTCGAAACCTTGCCCTCATTGGAGATGGTTTAGCTCACGTTTCCTTTGGTGGCGTGGCTGTTGGCGTGGTATTAGGTGCTTCATCACCACTCTGGTACGCACTGGTTTTCAGCGTTATTTCTGCCATTATCATTCACGAAATGCAAACCAGAGAATTACTTACTGGCGATGCTTCAATTGCGATATTCTTGACCGGTATGCTCGCATTAGGTCTGGTCGTTTTACGCGTATTTGGTGGAGGTATCACAAGCGATATTGAAGGATACCTGTTCGGCAGCCTGCTTCTTATTGATGAACGAAGTCTTGATTTGATTGCAACCATTAGCATTTTATCATTAATTTCACTCATGACGCTCTATTCAGGACTGCTTTCCACCACCATAGACCCGCTTGCTGCACGTGTTCAGGGACTTCCAGTTCGAGCGATTGGGCTCGTGTTTAGTATTCTTACTGCGGCTGTAGTTGTAAGCATGGTTCAAGTTATTGGTGCTTTACTCGTCACTGCTTTACTGGTAACTCCTGCTGCAACAGGACAATTGGTTGGCCGCAGTTTCCGTTCTTGCCTCATTTGGACACAAGTCTTTGGCCTCTCTGCTGTTTTCCTCGGCCTGTACTTCTCTGCAGAATATGATTCGGGAAGTGGGGCGATGATTGCTCTTGTTGCTGCTTCAATTTTCGCTATAGTTGCCGTTTTCAAAACGATCGTTATCGGGTTGATTAATCCAAAGGATAACTTCTAATCCAAGATTTGTGTTTCGTAAACGAGTTTTTTGTTTGGTTCGAGTGATTTTTGAAGCAGGAAAAGATGCGTTTGATTCGTTGGCGTTTTATATCCCATTGGTACAGCCACCTTCATGGGACAAAGCAAGTGCATCTGGGTTTTGTTCTTGCTCCTTTTTTCGAGCCTCACCGGCTGTTTGTCCGAAGGTCAGACAGGGTCTTCGATTTCCCTTAACGTCGTTGCTGATATCGAAAATACCACGCTCATCGAGACGTATTCCGATGGGGAAATCAGTTCTGTATCGAACGTATCGGTCGTGTATGATTTTTCTCAGACGACCGCTGACCTCCAATTGGTCACGTTTGGAATCGATCCGATGGACGGAAGGTTACCAACAACTGTAGATGCCGGTACGAACTCACAAATAGAAATGAACTTCGAAAACCACGGAATTTACAACATCATTGCTTATGCAATTGATTCCAATGGAGGGGAGCAACGAACGAACCTCACATTGCGAATTGACTTGAGGATTGAGTGGACTGAATCCAATACTCGCGACCCGAAAGCATTGATTTTCGACCCTATTCCCGTTAATGGAGGACCAAATCCCACAATGGTTGAAATTGAATCGACCGTTGAAAACCCCAGTTTCCTCGAAAACCTAGACAGCAGTTCCCAAGCGGTTCAGGTGACTTGGAACATCGTTGATGAGCTCGATGATGTATGCCAGCAGAAGACTGCACAAATTGAGGACGGAGAATCGGATGGTTGGTACACATTGCATTTTAACACGTTTCTGGTTCATGAATTAGAAGTGTCCTATGATGACGGGCAAGATATGGTGGACATCACTCACTTGGTCATCATCTTGTATTCTTCATAACATCCCTGACCAGACGCATTTCGAGTTAGGAAGGGCGCTGTGCCACGGTTTAACAACAACGGTCTTTCACGCCGAGGTATGAAGAAGATTGGTATCAAATGGAAGGCGCAGGACGTCACTAACCAAAGTGGGAAAATCGTTGTCGTTACCGGTTCGAATACGGGCATAGGGTACCAAATGGCTCTTACATTGGCAGATAAAGGGGCTCATGTCATTCTTGCATGCAGAAATCTCGAGAAGGCTGAAGCGGCGAGGGAAAAAATTCTCAAATCTTCACCTCATGCTCAACTTTCTGTAGAAGAATTAGATTTGGCTGATCTTTCAAACGTTGAAATGTTTGCAATGAAACTGAAGAAAACACTGCAGCATTTGGACATACTCATCAACAATGCTGGGGTAATGATCCCCCCTCAGTCAACGACTAAAGATGGTTTTGAATTGCAAATTGGCACAAACCATTTTGGCCATTTCGCTTTGACTTCACACTTGATGCCATTGCTTTCGGCAGCCGAAAAACCGAGAATAGTTACCCTTTCAAGCATTGCTCACTGGTCGGGAGTTATCGATCTTGATGATATTAACGGCGTGAATAAGAAATACAACAAATGGGGAATGTATTCGCAGAGCAAATTGGCAAATCTACTGTTTGCTTTGGAACTTGACCGCCGACTAAAGGCTGCAGGCTCGCATATTGAATCGTTTGGCAGCCATCCGGGTTACTCAAATACAGATTTACAACGGTATTCTCTTGGCTGGCGAATCCTCAATCCATTGTTTGGTATTCAACCGATTAAGGGTGCTGCGCCCACTTTGTATGCTGCAACCGAACCAGACGCCATTGTTCACCGATACTGGGGGCCTATTGGTCTACTTGAGGCCCGTGGATGGACTGGAAAAGCGAAGATTACATCGCGTGCTGCCGATGAAGAAATGGCTCGCAAACTATGGGAATACAGCGAATCTTTGATTGGGATTCATTTCCAAATTTGAGCCTCAAAAATCACTTTTTCCTCTTCAATCCAACACTTTTGGATGGCCATGAACCCCTTAGAAATAGGCTTGTAGCCTCGCGTTCGTGGCGCGCTCCTTATCTATGATGAGATGTGCATGAAGTACTGGATGGATACGATGGGAATGAGCGCAAGCAATAACGGCGATGCTCTCGATGAGGCTCGCAAGAAGCGAGAAAATACCTCAAAAGTTTCCCTTTCAGCACTACGTTCACAGTTCACTTCGACGGCTACATCCACCCTCGATCAAGCAACGATGACGAGTGCACGATTCCGACAAGAAGAACGCCTACGTGCAGACTTACGCCGTGAACGGCGAATACGACAGCAAGCAATTACTGAACGCGTATCAGCCATGCAGGAAGCGCTTGCAACCGATTTGGCAGTCCAGCACGAACTCACACTCGACTCGCTTGAGAAAGAAATGAGAGAAGAAATGGAGCGTGACCTGAGTACATTGGAACGCGATTCACTGGCACGAGAAGAATCCAGAATGCGTGGCGAACTCGACCTTCGGCTTAACAGACAGTTAGAGACCCTTCAAGACAAATTGGATGTTGAACAAGATCGTCGTCTAGAAGAGCACAAGGCACAACTCAAAGCACAAATTGAAACCCAACTTCAAGACGAACATCGTCAAAGACTCGATATCCAAAAAGAACGCTTGGCTATGGACTATAATCAAGAACTTCAGCGCCGAGTTCGAGAAATTGAAGCGAACATCGAACTTGAAATGGAAGACCGTTTCAAAGATATGGAAGTTGCAGAAATATCTCGACTTGAGGAAGGGCATGCAGCACGTCTTGCTGAACGTGAAGAACAGCTTCGACGCGGTATCCGCACTCGCCTAGAACAGCAACTCCGCTCTCGTCTCAAACAACGTGAAGCACGACTCAAGGCAGAATACGAACGTCGTAGTTTGCGTCTTGAGGAGGACATTGCAGAGCAACTGCAGATGGAACTCGAAGGCCAATTGCGTAAGGAAACTGAAGATCTAGAGGAACGAATGCGAGAGGATGTCGAACTGGCTATTGCCCGCCGACGTGATGAACTTCGTGTCGAAATCGAGCAGCAATTACAAACTCGCCATTCAGAACGCTTGTCTGACCGTAAATCCAGGCTTCGAGAAAAGTACGATATTACCTTCTCGAAAGCCATCGATGACATCTCTCGTTCACTCAAATCTGATGTAGAATCGGAACTCGAAGTTCGAATGGATGAAGAATTCACCAGTTACAGAACGGCTCGTGAAGCAGAAATACAGAACCGTTTGGCACGCTTCCGTTACGAACGTGAAGCAGAACTACGTGAGCATCTTGAAGATCAATACAATTCGAAGAAAACGGATTGGTCCGAGCGTTTGGAATTGGAGTTCCAATCACGCGAAGCATCTGCTCGAAAGGCGATTATGTCCGAAGTTGATGCCGGCCTACGGAACGAGAGGCTAACTTTTGAAACGGACCTCGATCTTCTCAAAGAGGAAACTTCGCTTGAACTGGAAGTGGAAATGGAAGAACGCCTCAACAACTTCCGAGTACGCAAGGAGGAAGAAGTCGCCACGCAATTGGAACGACAACTCGACAAGCGTGAAGAAATTATGCGAAACAAAGCACTCATCGATGTACGAAAGCGTGAAACGCACATCCGGGCTGAAATTGAAGCACAACTTGGACTCAAGAGAGCAGAAATCCGCACCCGTTTACAGAGTCTAAGTGAGAAAATGGACGCTTTCAAGGACATGGCTGAGGGCAAGATGCGAGATGCCATCACCGGCCAAATAGAAGGCGAACTTAACGTTGAAGAATCGGACTTGAAGACCCGTGAATCTGAATTCCGTGACCTTCAATCAACCGATACACGAGCCGAAAAGAGACAAATGTGGATGCAATCAATCTCCGGTCAAGGTCCAGCACAAACTGCCAATACCATGAATCCATCAGCTCTTGGTGCACGTCCAGACGCACTTGGTTCAAGCGGAGGCCGGCCAATGCGTGGTATTCTGGAAGGTCAACAACAAGCACCTCAATCCCGAATGGGACTCGGTGGAATGAGAACGCCAATGACCAGTTCGAAGCCACTTCAACCACTTACAGGTGTACCGCTCGCTAAGCCTGTCAAGGCCCCACTTGGCGGTGGAGTTTCACAGCAATTGCCTCAACCCGTTCAAAAATTGGTTCGCAAACCGCTCTCGCCGATTACTTCTCCCCTCGCAGAGACTCAAATGGAACAAGTGCCTGAGCCAGTGAGTGAACCTGTGATTGAACCGGAAGTGGAAGTCGAAGCCATATCGGAGGAACCAATCATCGAAGAGGCGGTTGTTGAATCGATTACGGAAGAGGTCGAAGAACGTGAAGACGGTCCTGAAATGTCAGCAATTATGCGCCCAATCACTGCCGTTCTTGAGGCTCATGAAGCACCTGAGCCAGTTAAAACAACGACACTGACCGCACGCCCTCCACAGTTAATTCCAAAGAAGCCTCGTGGAAGCCCGCCTCAATCGAAGTCCGGTGAGGTTCCTCAAACCGTTTCCACAACGACCTTGAAGCCAGTTCAGAAACTCACGCCGCTGAAACTCACGAAACCGTCTTCCAAGGAAGAGGAAGAAGCAGACGCTGATTCAGACGAGTAAAACCGTCGTGACGCCATTAAGGGCACGCTTCATATTGATTGAGGTACTCGGGTTGTTATGAAGAGGTTGATTGTCCTTCTCGTAGCGGTATTGATGCTGCCTCTTGCAGCATTCGTACCCCATGTTGCAGCAACAGGTTCGAACCTTGTTGATGCAGGGTATACTCATGAAACTGAACCAAGTTTTGTTTACTGGAAAGAAATGTTCGATGGCTCTATTCTTACCGTTGATACCTCGGGTAATTTGACCGTGAACAGTTTTAGTAACGGTATGCTTTTTCCCCAGTGGAGTCTTGAGTTGGGCGTTGATACGAACGCTGCTCGGTTGGATGACGCTCAGCAATTGACCGTCGTTTGCCATGACGGCGGCGTTTACACTGTCCATATGGATTTGCAAATCGCCAATCGCAACATCACCACAAGCGACCCTGTAAATGATGCTGATTGGGATGAAGAAGGTGACCTTTGGCTGGCATTTTTTGCAGGGCGACGTCGAGCAGAAGAGTACGATAATTTTGGTGCAACCGGTGTTTACTCACCAGTGATTCAATCTGGTATGAATGCGTTTGAGATTATCTCGGGTGGCCGTCTTGTCCTCGGTTCATACGATACGAAGGTCTACGTCACTGGCAATGATGGCACGGGACTCACCACACTAACCGACTCAAATGCAATTGTTAATGCTGTTTTGGAAGACCATAACGGAGATTTGCTGGTCGGGACCGCAAACGGTAAATTATTCCGATACGATACAAATTCTTGGGCGGTTGAAACGCTTTCGCTCAGCCACGGTAAATCGGTTGTTTCACTTGAAGAATACGATAACCTCACCTATCATATCGGTACACAAAACGGTAAATTGACTCAAGTGCAAGTTTCGACGTTCTCTGAAGGCAGCACGTACGCATCGACTGGACGCGTTGTAGGCTCTGTTCAGGAGTTTTCGGGTGAACTTTACATTGTCACCTCATTTTCTCTTTCTTCCAAAATCCGCTTGTACGACCTGGATACAGACGGTGATGGCATTACGGACCAAACTGACGCATTTCCATTGGAATTCACTCAATGGTCCGATGCCGACGGCGATGGTTATGGAGACAATCTTAACGGCTTCCTTGGTGATGTTTTCCCCAATGAAGCATCCCAATGGGAAGATGCTGACGGTGACGGTTACGGTGATAATGCAAATGGATTTGAAGGCGACAGTTTCCCGTCCAATGCAGAACAGTGGTTCGACACAGATGGTGATGGATACGGTGACAACGTCAACGCAATGGGTGGAGACAAATTCAAGGACGAACCATCGCAATGGTCGGATGCAGATCAAGATGGGTTTGGCGACAATCCCAATGGAGTTACTCCCGATGCTTGTCCATCGGAGAACGGTTTTTCCACAGAAGACCGATTTGGATGCCTTGATTCAGACTTAGACGGCTGGTCTAATCCGTCTGTAAATTGGACAATTGCACAAGGAGCAGACGCCCTTCCCTTCCAAAACTCTCAATGGCGCGACGGCGATGGCGATGGCTATGGTGACAACTTGACAGGTGAACTTGCTGACGACTGTAACTGGAAAGCAGGAACTTCGACCAAAGCCTGGATTGCGAACACTTCATCTGATGTAGGTTTCAAGGAAGTTCCGTCGTATGGTTGCGAAGATTTAGACGGAGACGGCTGGGTTGATGTTACTGAATCACAAAACATGGACCTCGACCCGAACGAACACTTCGATGGTGACAACGATGGAGTTGGTTCCAATTCCGATTACGATGATTCACGCCCACTTATTCAAACTGAAGAAGACCATTGTTTACTGAACTTTGATGACCAATCTCTTGAATGCCAAGGTTGGAGAAGCAAAGATTACCAAACCTATCTTTCACGAGACAAAGAAGATGGAGAAACCGATTTGAGTTTCGCTGCTTGGAACACGAGTAAAAATGCAGGTCTTCTCGATTCCAATTCTGTAGATTCCACTACCGTTCAACAGGTCGTCATGGTCGGCGGAGGCGCTTTCCTTGCTCTTACAGTTGTGATTTTAGTGGTTGGCTTTGTAGTGAAGCGCAAGAAGACAAACTCCTTGGTTAAGATGTACGGTGTGCCTTTCATTCCAACTGAAAATAAATCAGCAGAAAACGAAGCATTGGAGGGTAATGCAGGCCTCTCGGCACAAGGCGGCATTGTTTCAGATTCTTCTTGGGATGATGAGATTGCAAGTCTTGACTTCTCTGAAATTAAAGACGAATTCGGTGAAGAAAATGAGGAGATTCAAACCATCGACGCAGCGAGCTTGTACGGAGACGAGGTAAGCCTCGAAGCCATTGCAGGTGTTGAAGTTCCGTCTTCACCTGAACCAGAGGTTATGGAAGCACCCGTTGAAGCGCCTCCACTGCCCCCTGGTGGATTGCCGGAAGGTTGGACGACAGATCAATGGAAATGGTACGGTCAAGAATGGCTCGATAAGAACCAGTGATTTATCCAACCACTTTCCACAGTCCTACATCTACCCTGGAACCTGTTTCATCGAAGGGTATGTTCATTACGCTAAACCGATGGGAGTGAATACCATCAATTTCAATTTTTTTGTTAAAGAATTGTGATGGGAAACGACCTTTACGGGTGTAGAGATCGGTACTTTCACAACCAATTTTTTCATTGGGACCCATGATTTACCGTCATCACTTAATTCCAAACCCATGGTTCTAGCTTGCGCTAAAATTTTTTGATGTGAAGATGTTGACATATCGAACTCGGATTATTAGATTCGTCTATTTATTGATTGACCCGGATGATGCTAGAAATACTGCTGAAACCTCTCTACCATTTAGAAACAAACAGTGGAGTATCTTCGATACCCTCTAGTCGGTTGAGATTATCTCCAGACTATGGGCAAAGATTCGCGAAGTGCTTTCAGCTCTTCACCGGTATAGACGGGTTTTCCATCTTGCTTGAGGGTATTCATGATGAGCCAAAGTACGCCGTTCCAGGCATTTGTGCCAGCAAAAATCTCGACGTAACCGCATGCTGCGGCTTCGAGTAACTTACCTTCGTCCGTATGCTCGGCGAATAAGGCGCGAATAAGATTCTTGGCATCAAATTCATAGCCCTTGGGTCGCCATTCCATCATGTCAATCAAACCTTGAATGGTGACAGATTAAGTCGGTCAACCAGATGTTCAACCTCGACATCAGCAATCGCTTTCATGCGTTCACGTAGCGTTTCAATTTCACCGTTCATGGTCTTCATTTTGTGAGCCCGGACCAAGTCTGTGAGCAATTCATTGACGCTCTTATGCCCACTCATTGTACGCATCGTGTTGAGTTGTCGTCGCACTTCGTAACTCACGCTGACCGAAGTCATCCCTTCACCTGTCATGGCTATCCCGAACCTTCTCTGTTCTATAGTATACTTAACCTGCGCGAAGGGATATGGTATTCAAACGGCGATTTGGCGAGTGAGTCAGGGGTAGCGACAACCCGTTCAACGGTTTTTTCGCTCAAGAAGAAGTCGAGGGTCTTCACTGACTCCAAATTCACGACGCATCTCAATGACGCGTTGGTGGAACTCTTTGGAAAGCGTCCAGTACTCGAGAGAACCTGCTCCTGCACCAGAGTTGGTCGGTTTGTTGAGTAATACCGTCGGTGCTCCACTCCAAGGTGCTTCTGCCACTTTCACTAATCTGCGAACAGTGGTCTTGAATAATTTGTTTGGCATCTTCCGATTCACTTCATCGCAAACGTGCCGACTGAGTTTTGAGCGAGCATCGACCATGGTCATGGCAATGCCAAAAATCTTCAAATTTCGATTGATTCGTCGCTGAATCATCTTAATGGAATTCATCAGCATACTGAAACCTTCCAGTGCATAGTATTCCGCTTGAACAGGTACCATGACCCAGTTTGCAGCACACATGGCATTTATTGACAGCAGGCCCAGGGAAGGTGGAGTATCGATGATGATGTAATCGAACTGGTCGATGATGGGCAGTAGAGCTTCGCGCAGTCGGGTTTCACGACCAATTTTGTGACTCAATTCAATCTCAGCACCAGAGAGATGAATGTCGCTTGGTAAGAGCCAAAGATGACCTACAGAGAGGTTTTCAGGTGGCTTCTTGTTGTTGTTTCTCAAACTCCAAGCGTCACGCATGGATTGCGTGAGTTCTTCAGGTCCAATCAGATATTCTTCCATAAGTGGAAGATCTTCACCAGAATCATTGGTGAGAAGGTCATAAGCCGTTTTTTTGATGTTTTTCTTTTCCACACCAAACGAAGTTGCACAATTTCCTTGTGGGTCAAGGTCGATCAGTAAGACCTTCGCTTTCGGAAGTCCTTGCCGGGGGGAACCCTTTGCGAGAGCAGCCGCCATGTTCACGGCAGTGGTTGTTTTGGCACAACCACCCTTCTGGTTGGCTACAGCGACGACCATCTTGTATGGATTCAACTTAGTAACCTCCTCTCACAATTTGATGAGAGAGGCCTTCCCCTTTCAATGCAAGCCCTAAGGTATCGAAAATCATGCAGGTTGAATGACCGGTACTGGGACTTCAGAGAGAATCTTCCGAACGATATGCATTCCAGTAATTCCACGAATCTTTGCTTCAGGCTTCATGTTAATACGATGAGATATAATTTGCAATGCAATGTCTTTGATGTCATCAGGGATGACGTAATTTCGGCCAGCAATTGCCGCTGCTGCTCGGCCGGTCTTGAACAGAGATTGAGAGGCACGAGGCGATGCACCGTTGGTAACTCGATGATCTTCACGTGTTCGTTGAACGATTTCAACGATGTATGAAAGAATAGCAGGGTCGACGTGAACGGTTTCAAGGGCTTTCTGCATGGCGACGAGTTTCTTAGGGGTCGTAATCTGTTCCACATCGTGGCCGTCTTTTCCTCGGAGTTTTCTACGAGCGAGAATTGCTTTTTCTTGAGGGCGGTCAGGGTAGCCCATGCTTAGTTTCATCAAAAACCGGTCCATTTGTGCTTCTGGTAACGGATATGTACCTTCTTGCTCAATTGGGTTTTGTGTTGCTAGAACGACGAAAGGTGCAGGCAACTTGTGAGTAATTCCCTCAATAGTCACTTGCTTTTCTTCCATTGCTTCAAGCAATGCAGCCTGCGTCTTTGGCGGAGCACGGTTGATTTCATCAGCCAAGAGAATGTTGGAGAAAAGAGGTCCTGCACGAAGTTTGAATTCTCCAGATTTCTGGTCGTACATGTAGGTCCCCATGATGTCTGAAGGAAGCAGGTCAGGCGTGAATTGGACACGCTTGAATTTGCATCCCAATGCACGAGCGAATGTATTTGCAAGTAAGGTCTTGGCAAGTCCAGGGAAATCTTCCAAAAGCATGTTTCCGTTTGAAAGAATACCAACGGTTACTCTTCGAAGGTTTTGTGGCTTTCCGATAATGACCTTTCCAACTTCGTTCATGAGGCTGTTCGAAATTGCCGAAACAGTCCCGATTAAGTC
>JABGTJ010000074.1 GCA_018691345.1 Methanobacteriota archaeon | reverse complement strand
ATCATCCAAGAGGGATTTGACATGGATTTCCGAGCAGAAGTAGCCAAACCGAAGCCACCAAGAGCACGAGCAAAGTTCGAAGCTTACGAAAAAATACTCCTCTCAGTTTCCTTTCTGTTGTGGCCTTTCACAATATTCATGACAATGGCATACGATGGTGGCCTTGTTGCTTTCACCGAATACTCAAGCGACCTCGTTCAAGTTGTATCGGTTTGGTCTCTCTCACTTCTGACACTCATTTCTCTGGTGCGTTTTGACCGCTCAGCTCGTGGGAACGGCTGGTATGCCAAGGAAAAAGAAACATACGTGGCCATGATGGATTTGTACAGTAAGGCCCAAGCAAAGCACTACGAATACGTTGAATTGCGTGCTGCTGCTGAAGCCCAGGAGATTTTAGAAAAATACCCTCAACTCGATACGTCGAAATCAGGTACTGCAAGTAAGGCCTGATCAGTATTCGACAGGAACAGGGTCAAGCATCCGCCAGAGAAACCAACTCGCTGCAGTTCTGTAGGGTTTCCAGCGCTTCGAAATCTCGAGCACTTTTTCCTTCGTGTCCGCTTCTGGCACGAGTTTTTGCACTGCACGAATCAATCCAATGTCACCGATGCTAAACACATCTGGTCGCATGAAGGTGAAGATGAGCATCATTTCAGAAGTCCAAGGTCCAATGCCTCGGAAAGATGAGAAATGTTTGATGAGTTCAGCATCTGTATGATCATCCCAGTTCTCCAAAAGCAGTGCAGTCGCCTCAAGCGCAAGGCCGTGGATGTAACTTGCTTTGGGCCGAGAGAGCCCACATGTAGCCAATTCTTCGGCTGAAAACTTGCGAATCGCTTCTGGGGTTATATCACTCACCAATTCAACCAACCTTCCCCACACAGCATCGGCAGCGAGGACAGAAATCTGTTGGCCGACAATTGACCGTACCAATGTCGAGAATAAATCGCCGCGACCTTCAAGGCTCTCATCGGGATATGAACGGACAACTGCGCCGAGTAAATCATCTTCTGATAGTGCTTTGACAGCATCGCCCCACCACGTTGGTCTACCCGTGTCCATAATGTGCGTTCGGGCGCTGGGGTTTTGAGGTCTTGTCTCATGGCACAACCATGCGAGACGAGTTGAAGGAAATTCTAGGCTTGAAAAATGTCATGCGTGCAGGATGGGTTCGTGCAGGCATCGATTCTCCAGAATCGGTTGCAGCACATTCGTGGGGCATGTCGATGCTTGCACTCAAATTGACTCCTCCGCATCTGGATCTTGCCCGAGTGCTTTCCCTGTGTATCGTCCATGACATTCCCGAAGTTCGGGTTGGGGACCTAACGCCGCATGATGACACTTCGACCAAGGCTGCTGATGAGCATAACGCGATGAAGGCTCTTGCACCCCAATGGGTTGGTTTGTTTGAAGAGTACGAGCAGGGTGAAACTCCAGAATCCCGATTTGTCAAGCAGTTGGATAAACTCGACATGGCTCTGCAAGCTGAACTTTACCAGGAACAATTTAACTTGCCACTTGAAGAGTTCATCGAAAGTGCCCGTAAGCGTATGTCAGACCCGGAATTGATACACTTACTTTCGTGATTTTTTGACAACGAGCCTCCGACAAAAACAAAAGGGTGAGCCGACCGCCCTAGTAACATAGCCCGATAGTGTAGGGGTCCATCATAACGGGTTTTGGTCCCGTTGACCTCGGTTCAAATCCGAGTCGGGCTACCTCTAATGTGATGGTGTTAATTTTCATCGGCACCGTTCGAACAGTCCCATTCGCCGTCGTTAACCCATTCCGCTGGTATGAATTCTCCATTGCCACAATCAAACCAGTCGCCACCGGCATTAACATCTGCAGATTCAGCAAACGCAAAGAGGATGACCAACCAAACGAGTTGGGCGAGAACCGTCAATGCAATTGAGGCGATGGAGGTGATTGTTGCAGCCTTGATAAGCCCTGCATCTTTACCGAATTGGACGTATTCAGCATTGGAACGTGCCATGTAGGCCACAATACTTGCAGGAACTGCAACGATCAGATTACAAGCTCCAAACAGAGGCACAATTGCTGAACCCAAACTGCCCATCAATGCGAGTGAACCCAAAACGATCGCAACAATGGCTATTGTGTTGGGTGAACTGTTTGCAGACAGTGAAATCGGCTGCTGAGCGTTTCCTTGCATCACGACT